>JAGQHR010000326.1 GCA_020431745.1 Candidatus Eiseniibacteriota bacterium | reverse complement strand
CGCTGGTCGCCGCGGGAGAGACCGTGCCGGCAGGTAATCTCACCCGCGCGTTGCTGGCCGCGGCGACCGGGGCGCCGATTCCTTCCGTGGTCGCGCGTTCGGGTGCGGCTGCGACGGTCGTGCTGGCGTCGGGCGGATACCCCGGCACGTATCGCACCGGGTTCCCGATCCACGGTATCGAGGCCGCGGAGAAGCTTCCGGAGGCTTGGGTGTTCCATGCCGGAACGCGGCAGGCGGCGGCGGGTCCCGTGACCGCGGGTGGACGAGTGCTGGCCGTGAGCGGCCGCGGTGCGGACCTCCGCTCCGCGCTGGGCCGTGCCTATGAAGCGGCCTCTTTGATCGAGTTCGAAGGCAAGACGTTTCGGCGCGACATCGGTGCGCGCGGACTAGGAAGGAAAATGTCATGAGCGAGAATGCGAAGGTGGGAATCGTCTACGGCAGCCCCAGCGATGCCGAGATCGTGAAGGCGGCGGAAGCGGTCCTGACCCGATTCGAGGTTCCCTTCGAGTCCCACCTGCTGTCGGCGCATCGGATGCCGGACGAGACGGCGCGGTTCGCCCGGGGAGCGCGCGATCGCGGAATCAAGGTGATCATCGCGATGGCCGGCCTGGCGGCGCACCTCGGCGGGGTCGTCGCGGCGCACACCACCTTGCCCGTGCTGGGCGTGCCGGTGTCAGGCGGGGTTTCGGGCGGACTCGATGCGCTGCTCTCGATGGTGCAGATGCCGGCGGGCGTGCCCGTGGGCACCTTGGCGATCGACAAGCACGGGGCGCGCAACGCGGCCGTGCTCGCGGTCTCGATCCTGGCCCTCTCCGACGATCGTCTGGCGAACCAGTTGGACGATCTGAAGAAGGAGATGGCGGCGGGAGGACGTCTTTGAGTCGAGGGCGAAGGCTCCGTTCGCAGTGCGACGGGCCGGTCACGGGGACCGTTCGCCGACACGCATCCGACGATGGTGCGGCGCGCGAGCGGCGAGGGGTCACCGGGCCGGTGCTTCCGGCGCTGTTCCTCGTGCTGTTCCTCGCAGCCTCGGGGCCCGGCACGGCGCGTGCGGCCAGTCAGGCGTTCTTCGACACTTGGAGCGACGGCAAGGGGGAGGTCGACACGTACGACCTCACGGAGGAACGCTACGGCGAGCCGCGCACGGGCAACGCGGTGATGGTGTTCGTCGCTGAAGAGCTGAACCGGAACGACTACGTCAAGGTCGAATCCGAGCAGACGCCGCAGAGCGAGCGCATGTTCGTGATCAAACTGAACAAGCTCTACCGGTTTCCGACCGGAATCTACGACTACTCGGTCATGACCACCGTCTTCAGCGTGGCCGACTCGCATCTGGGTCATCATCGCTTCCAGGCGGCACGGCTCGTCAACACGACGCAGGAGTGGTGCGGCCAGGTTTTCCAGCGCGTCGACCTGCACGAGGACGGCTGGCACCACGAGCTGCGCAGCTATTTCGAGAAGGAGGCCGACCAGGAAAACGTCGTCGAGGCCACCGGAACCGACGTGGAGGACAACCTCTGGGTCTGGATCCGCGAGCTCGACGGAGAGGTCCTGGCCGAGGGGGAGAGCCGACCGCTCCAGTTGATCCCCAGTCTTTGGGAGCTGCGCAAGACGCACACGAAGATCGCCGCCCGCGACGCACGCATCTCCAAGGGTCGGCGGGAGAAGTTCCGAACCCCGCTCGGCGAGTTCGATGCGATTCCGTGGAGCTGGCAGATCGAGGACCGCACGGTGGCTGTCTGGGTCGAAGCGTCGGGGGCGCATCGCATCCTCGGTTGGGAGGACTCGCAAGGCGGTCACGCCCGGCTCGTCGCGAGCGTGCGGACTCCCTATTGGGTCGCTCACGGCAACGCCGACCTGGAGTGGCGGACGCGGCTCGCGCTGCCGAGCGAGTCGGTCCTCGAGACCCCGTAGTCGCTCGTCGAGACTCCGTAGCCGGTTGCCGGAACGGGCGGCGGACGCGGTCTTGTCGCATCCTGCCGATCGCGCGCGTTCAATCCGACCGCAGCCGGCGCCAGATCTGCAGCATCTCGGAAAGCATCAGCGCAGTCGCGCCCCAGACGAGGACGCCGTTCGTGCGGTAGGCGGGGACCTCGCGCACGGTGCCGTCCACCATACGACGCTCCAGCCGTGCGTTGATCCCGTCCCGGGCGAGGGCGTCGAGGTCCGCTTCGAGGATGCGCTGCACCTCGCGCGCGTCGATGCGCCAGCGCGGCGGACGATCGACCCAGCCGACGAAAACCTCGACGCGGAACCCGCTCACCGGGATCGGCACGGGAGTCAGGGCGCCGAGGATTTCCACTCCGTCCGGTTCCAGCCCGATCTCCTCCTGCGACTCGCGCAGTGCGCAGGCGCGCGGCGACTCTCCGTCGCAGAGACGTCCGCCGGGCAGTCCGATCTGGCCCGCGTGGTGCGGCATGCTGGTGGGACGCTCGATCAACGGGACCCGGAATCCGCCCTCCGACTCGACGATCGCCAGGAGCACGGCGGCCGCGCGGAGCGGCTCGGGGTCTTCGAGTCGACGCGCGGGCAACTCGAGGGGCCACGCGTCGCGGTGCGCCGCTTCGCCCGGAAGCGGACCCGCGAGCAGCGCGCGCAGTCGCTGCCGGAGGTCGTTGCTCACGAATCGCTGCCCGGAGGCCGGACCTGTTGGAGCAGACGCTGCACCTGCTGCTGGACGCGGCTCACCTCCGCGTGGATGGTGGCCTGGGTGGCCCCGAGCCGGCTCTGGATGCGGCTCTGCTGCTCCTGGACGCGCGCCTGGAGCTGGGCGCCGGTCGCCCGCATCCGCTCCTGGATCTGTTGCTGCTGCCGCTCGAGGTTGGCGCGGAGGTGACCGTCGCGGATCTGCTCCACCAGCAGATCGAGCTCGGGGAGGAGCGGGGCGTGCTCGCGGGCGGGGACCTGCTCCAGGAGCAGTGCGGCCAGGAGCGGCAGGGCGATCGCGGGCGCGAGCTCGACCTCGCGCAGCGCGGGGAAGTGCGGGTCGGCGACGCCGCGGAGGCGGTGGCGCATCCGCAGTCGTCCGGGAGAGGCCACTTCGACGATGGCACCGTGCGGATGAGGTCCCAGTCCCAACGGATCGTCGAGATGCTTGCTCGCCTGCAGGAGGAGATCCCGCGGGGCACCGCCCCCGAGACAGCAGATCGCGCTCTGCCCGGAACGTCGCGCCGCGAAGACGATCCCCGCGGCTTGATTGAGATCTTTGTTGAGGTCGACGATCAGCCGATTGCCTGTGAGGGCGGCTGCCGAGACCAGCCGCCCGATGTCCGATCCTCCGGGTGAATCGGCGAAGACCGGGACGCCGCGCCGATGGGCGGCGGCCAGGGCGGAGACGTCGGAGATGTCGAGCAGCCGATCGCGTTCCGCGAGATACTTCCCGAGGAGCGCGTTGAGCTCGGCGGTGGAGAGGATCTTCTGAAACGGGGGCGACAGGATCAGCCGCTCGATGAAGAGCGCCGTCGAGACGAGCGTGGTGCCGGGGAACGACTGATCGAGCACGCGCACGCGGGACTGCCGGAGCCAGTCGGCCAGCACCTCCGAGATGCGCGGCTCCGCGGTCGCTCGGCGAAAGCTGCGATCCGCGTCCTGATAGAGATCCTCGCCCCGGGCCACGACCCAGTCGACCAATCCGGCCTCGAGCAGGGGACAGAGGGAGGACAGTCCGGTCTCGTGCTCGGCGAAGGGACCGGCGACGGAGATCGCGAAGGTGGTTCCGGGGGTGGAGACGCGCTCCGCCAGAAAGCGCCCGGCGTCCAGTAGGGGCGTGGAGACACTGCGTTCGAACGAGCCCTGGATGAACGCGGGGACGGTATCGAGCCGACGGTCGTTTCCCGCACCGGCCGCGTCCGGCGGCGTCGAAGGGGACGGCGAAATCGATGGGTCGTCGGGCATGTCGTCCTCGCGGCTGGTGAGAATCTCGTCCCGATTGGCCCCGGGGCGTTCTGCGAGGAGTCTAGGCACCCGCCCCCGGACCAGCAAGTCCGTCGGCCGACCGGCAAGGACGTCTACCGCGCCGCCCACCGTTTGGTTCGCAGGTTACGCGGAACGGCGGACCGCAACTCGGAGGTCGCGGTCCGGAGACTGGCCCGCTAAGCTGGGATCTTCCCGGCCCATGGGCGATGGAATCGGACCGGCGGGAGGCCGGAGGGAGGCGTGATGAAGAGCCCCAACAAGGATCCGGAGGCGTTCAAGGAGCGGAGGCTCGGCCTGGGGGTGGACCCGCGCGAGAAGCTGCCCAAGATCATTCCGGAGTTCGAACGCGAGAACGTGGTGGTCCTGCCCACGGACACGATCTACGGCATCTCCTGTCGGTGGGACAGCCGACCTGCGCGCGATCGGGTGCAGCAGCTGAAGGGGCCCGATCGGCTCGCCTTCTTCGTCTCTCTCATCTGCGACAAGGAGATGGCGTTTCGCTACGCGCACGAGCCGTCACCGGAGTGTCGGGAGATCCTCGATTCTTCCTGGCCCGGGCCGGTGACGGTGATCCTCCGCTTGAAGGAGCACGCCGCGCCGGAGTTCTGCGGCAGTCCGGAGGGGACGATCGCATTCCGGCTTCCGAACAGCCCCTTCCTCCAGGAGCTGGTGCGCGGGGTCGGCGTGCCGATCGTTTCTACGAGCGCGAACCTGACCGGGACCCCGCATGCCGAATCGGCGGAAGAAGCCTGGAATGTCTTCGGAGAGGGCGTCGACCTCTACGTGGACGCTGTGCCGCAGGAGGGGCCTCCCTCCACCTTGGTCGATCTCACCGGCGAGCACCCCAAGCTCTTGCGCGTGGGGATCCAGGCGCTCCGCGGGCTCACCGTGGAAGGGGATCCCTACCGGGAATAGCGGTCCGGTTGACCCGCCGGAACGCCGCACCTAGGCTTCCCGGATGTCCTGGTTCCACTGGCTC
>JAGQHR010000325.1 GCA_020431745.1 Candidatus Eiseniibacteriota bacterium | reverse complement strand
CTCGGCGTTCTGGATGTGGCCCGAAGCCGCGGCACACGCCGAACGCGCCGCCACACTGATTCGCGAAGACGGCGCACCCTCCCGCAATCGGGATCCGGAGCTCGCCACGGCGCTGCGTCTCTTCGGTCTCGCCGCAGCGTTCAATGAAGACCCACGGGCCCCGGCAGCGTTGCGCGAAGCCCTGGATCTCTTTTCTTCCCTCGAGCCCGACGACGCCCAAACGATCGCGTCGACCCGGGCCGTGCTGGCCTTCGCCCTCTGGCGGTCCGCCGATCCGCACGATCCGGCCGGTGCGGAGGCCGAGTACCGGCTGGCTCTCGATGCGTTCGCGAAGGATCCCGCGACCCCGAACCCGGGCTGGGCCGGCGCCTGGTACAGCTTCGCCGCGATGGCCGCAGAACAGGGCCATCTGGAGGAGGCCGAACGACGGTACCTTCAGGCACTTTCGATCTACGACCGGATCCCGGAGGGACGGACAGGATTCGGACGGAGCTGCGTCGAGGACTATGCGCGCACGCTGGCGTTGCTCGGACGGCCCCGCGACGCGCGCGGGCTGTTGCAAGAGACGTGGTCGGGACAGCCACCCGACATCCGGATGTGCCAGGCCGCGCTGGACGTGGGGAGGATCCTTCGTGCCGACTACCCCGAAGACGCGTCCCGGTGCTACCGGCAGGCGACGTCGCTCGCCTGCCGGATTCTGGCGCAAAACGCTCCGAGCGGCATCGCGCTCGATCGGATCGAAGACGAGGTCTCGGCCGGTGCGTGGAACGAACGCTCTCTCGAAACGCTGGCCCGGGAAGCGGTGCGGGACACCCTGATCGCGAATCGCCTGCGGCTCGCGCTGCAAGGCGTGAGCGAGACACTCCCGACGGAAGCGCGACCGGAAGAGAAAGTCGCGCTGACCGCCGCGATCGCGCTCCTGGATCAGCCGCTCTGAACAAGGATGGTTCGGGCTCGTTGGATCCGAGTTTTCCCGTCGACCGCATCACTTCAGCATCCCGCTCCGGCATCACCGCCCGCGGCCTCCGTGCCGAAATCACTCCCGGTGCGGGACTGGTCGGCGCTTCGATGCCGGAATCACTCCCGCTGCGGGACTGGTCGGCGTTTCGATGCCGGAATCACTCCCGCTGCGGGACTAGTCGGTGCTTGCGTGCCGGAATCGCTCCCGGCGCGGGACTAGTCGGTCCGAGCAGGCTCCCTTCGTCGGGGCGGCGTGCGGATCCGGACCGTGCACAAGCAGAAAGGTCCGCTAAAGACCCTTGTAGAGCCCGCCGTCCACGAGAATCGTCTGTCCCGTGATCATGCTGTTCGCGGCGGAGGCCAGGAAGACCGCGGCGCGTCCCAGCTCACGCGGATCTCCGTAGCGACCGATCGGGATCTGCTGCAGTCGCTGCTGCCGCGCCTCCTCGATGGTGATCTCCCGCTCCCGCGCCGTCACCGTGTCGAGCTCCCGCAGCCGGTCCGTGTCGAACATCCCCGGAGCGAGGTTGTTCACCAGGATTCCTTCCGCCGCATACTCATGCGCCAGGGACTTCACGAGTCCGACGACGCCGGCGCGGAACGTATTGGAAAGGAGGAGCCCCGGGATCGGCTGCCGGGCGGAGCTCGACGTCACGACCAACGCGCGTGGGGCCGTACTGCGACGCAACCAGGGAAGCGCTGCCTGAAAATGTTCGACGAATCCACGGATGAGCTGATCGTATCCGTCCAGCCAATCCCCCGGCCGAAGCTGTTCCAATCTTCCCGGACGCGGTCCACCGATGTTGTACACGAGCACGTCCAGCGCCTCGAAACGCTCCACCGCCGCTTCGACGATCTTCACCGACGCCCCCGCCGACAGCAGATCGATGGGAAACAGCTCCGGAGGATGCCACTTGGCAATGCCCGGATACGGTCCCTCCTGTTCGAGCACCGAGACGACGCGATCGGCGGCCTGCTCGAGCCGCTCCCGATTTCGGCTCACGAGGAGGGTCTGCGCACCGGCGCGAACCATCTCGGTCGCGATCCCGAGTCCCAAACCCTGACTCGCCGCCAGGCAGACCGTCGACCGTCCTTCGAGTGACCACGCCATACTCGCTCCTCTCCATGGGGTTGGCTTCCCGGCACGATGTCGGCAATTGCGGACGCAGGTCAGTATGGCAGGAGCGTTTCCCCCGCGCCAACCGGCCCGATGGTGGGTAGCGGTCCGTATTCAAACGACCTAAACCCGCGCCGTCGTGGCGCGCCGATTCCGACGGCACCCATCATCCCGACTTCCCGCACATTCTCGGAACGTCCCGCGTCCTCTGAGACCGAGGCTTCGACCAGCAACCAGCCACGTGCCCCAGCGCGCAAACCCTGACCCTCGACCCGACGCGCAATCCCAGCGCCCAGCCGGACCCTCGACCCGGAGCGCAACCCCGACGCGCAGCCGGACCCTCGACCCGGCGCTTGACCCTGCGATCGTCCGCCGCCCACACTCGATCTTGTGGAAACCGTGAAACGCATCCTCATCCCGATCGGCATCGGGCTCGGCATCTTTGCCCTGGTCGGTGTCGTCGGTTCCGCTCTGGTCGTCTTCCAGGAAGCCTCTCGGATCCACCCGATCCTGGGATGGACCGTCCTCGGGCTGCTCGCCCTGGGGTTCTTCCTCCTGGTGATCCTCCCCGTGTCGCGTGTCCTCGCCCTTCCGGGTGCGCTCGTCGCTCCCAAGGAGCGGACCGGTACGGACTGGGCTCGCTATCTACAGCGCTACGCGGACCGGCTCCTTTCGAATCGTCACGTCAAGGAGGGGTACGGCGGAATCGATGCGCTCCGCCAAACACGCGACGCGGCTCGCGGCAAGACCCCGACATCGAACGATCTCGATGCTCTGCTGACACAGATCGAAGCGACGACCCGACACCTGGACAAGATCGCGAACCAGAAGATCGTGCAGCACGCCGCCGCGGTCTTCGTCGTGACCGGAGCGTCGCAGAGCGGACGGTTCGACACCGGCATCGTCTTCTCCACACAGATCCGGATGGTCAAGGAGCTGGCCGAGCTCTACTACCAGCGACCGGGTCCCCGAGAGCTGTGGCAGCTTTACGCCAACGTCGGAGGTTCCGCATTCCTCGCCGGCGAGATCCAGGACAGCGAGCTTCTCGCCGTGCTCGGCGCGCCGGTCTCTGCCGCACTCTCCGGGTTCGTGCCGGTGAGCGGAACCGCGCCGCTGATCTCGCTCATGGTGCACAGCCTCCTCGACGGATCGGCCAACGCGCTGCTCACCCTGCGCGTCGGGATCCTAGCGCGCCGCTACTGCGGGGTCGCCGTAGGATCGAGCCGCCGTGAGGTCGCCCGCAGTGCCTCGATCGAGGCGGCCGGACTGCTGGCCGGCGTCGTAGCGCAGGGAGCCCGCCGCATCGCATCGGCTACGCGTCGGCTGGTCGTGCAGGGGGCAGTCCAAGGACCGCAGACGGCCGTGCGCGGTGTCACCGACATGGGCACGACCGTCGTCCAGGAGATCTCCCGTCTCGCCGGCCGCGTCGGCGACAAAGCGTGGCGCGCGTCCCAGTCCGCATTCCGCGGGATCAGCCGCATTGCGGGAGAAGGTGGCACGGCCAACCCCTCCCGGTCCGGTTTGGAATCGAGTGGTGTGGGCACCGCGGTCGAAGGATCGAGGACGATTCCAGTGGACCCGGTGGATCCGCAGTCGACTCGGTCCCGGGCCGACAACGTGGCCGACCTCGCCGGAGAGATGCCGACCGATCCGGCGATCGCCCGGGACACCTTGCGGTTCTGGGAACGCGTCGCCGAATTCTTCGGTGCGTAGCCGAGTGCTCGACGATCGGTCGTCGATCCAAGCACCGCAACGAGACTGTCCAGCGCGGCAAGAGGATCCGTCGCCGCACGCGGAACGGTTTTTTCAGCGCCCCCGCTAGCGAGAGCGGGCCGAACGGATCTTGACGATCCGCTCCGAAACCACCCGATCGCCGGCCCGCGCACGACAGAAGTAGGTTCCCCAGGGAACGTCGCGACCGACGGCGTCCCGTCCGTCCCAGGTCGACCGGATGACCCCGGATCCGGTGCTCGCCGGATCGAGGGAACGCACCCGTCTCCCCGCCGAATCGAAGATCGCGAGCTCGATCGGTTCCTGGATCGCTCCGGGAAGCGCGAGCTCGATCTCGATTCCTTCACGGAAGGGGTTCGGTGCGATCTTCAGATAGGGTTCTCGCAGTGTGCCGTCATCCGGAACCGTCTCGTTCCCGCCCTCACCCGATGCCTCTGTCCGCGCGGCTGCTCCGGCCGCGCGCTCGCGCAACAGAGCCCCCATCGCGGTGTCCTCGGCTCGCGGAGCACCGCATCCGACCGGGAAGGCTCCCATCGGACCGTCCTCGAGGCCGAGACCCGTCGCGCACGGGGAGCTTTCCTCCACCCGCAGGTCGCCGCCCACGCGATCGCAGAAGAGAGGATCCGCCGAGATGTTCCCGCGCAAACCGAGCTGACCCGTCAGGCAGTCGGTCCAGTCCCCACCGGTGTTGCCCCAAACATCGGATCGCCACGCATCGACCGATCCCTTCCCGCAATCGATAGCTTGGTTGCCCTTGTTGAACGCAACGATCGACTCGCGGAGCAGGAGGTCCGTGGGCGCCGTCGCGAGCAGGGCGATTGCCCCACCCCGGCGCCCTTCGTTGTCTACGAAGGTGGCGCGCCCGATCTCGAGATGCCCCTCGGCCGCGTACAGTCCACCCCCGGATTGGCGAGCCCGATTGCCGCTCCAGCTGCTCCGCAGGATGCTCCCCGACGTGCCGTAGACGTGAGCCCCGCCGCCGAAATCGGCCTCGTTGCGGAGGAAGACGCAGTCCTCCATCTCGAGGTGCGCGCGAGTGGCCCAAAAGCCTCCCCCCGCGACCGGCGCCGTGTTGTCCACGAATAGACA
>JAGQHR010000324.1 GCA_020431745.1 Candidatus Eiseniibacteriota bacterium | reverse complement strand
CGGAAAACAAGGCTCGCGCCTGACTACAGTTCATCGATTCCGCCTTCCACCAGAGTTCCGAGCATCTCCTGCAGCGACGTACGGGCTCGGTTGATCCGGGAACGGACGGTGCCACCCGGAATCCCCAGAACCTGCTCGATCTCTTCGTAGGACAGCTGCTGGATGTCTCGGAGAATGATCACCTCACGATACTTGTCAGGCAACTTTTGAAGTGCCTCGGAGACTTGTTCCTGAATCTCGCGCTGCCCCAACCCGCGGTCTGGGCGCGGTCCAGGATCCGTCGTGAACTTCCCGGAGTCTCCCGTAGCCTCGAGCAGCCGGTCGAGGCTGGTAACGCCACGAGATCGGACACGCCGGCGGATTTCGTTCTTGGCGAGATTGACCGCGATTGTGTACATCCACGTGCTGAACTTGCCGCTGGGGCGATAGCGCTCGCGGTGAACGTAGATGCGGAGAAAGACTTCTTGCGCGATTTCTTGCGCTCGGTCCCGGTCGCTGATGAAACGGCTCACCAAGTTGATGATGCGATTGCGATAGCGATCGACCAGCGTCGCAAACGCACCCTCGGAGCCTCGAACCACATGCTCCATGAGGGTCTCATCGGGAAGCGCCGAGAACACCGGCGTGCTGGAACGTTTTTCGCTTGCCAATTTCATCCTGTCTCCTCGAGTGGCTCGTCGTACCTAACCCGACCGCATGCAGCGGGTTCCATCCCCAGCGGGCTCTTTTTTGATGCACCTGCCCCGTCTGGTGGATGGTGCGGTTCGGATCCGCGAGCTCTGATCTACGGCTCGAGGGCCGCGAGTCGAGACTGGATATCCTGGTCCGCCGGGTCTGCCTTGCGCGCCCGGCGGAGCACACGGACGGCATCATCCGTCCGTCCCAACTCTTGGTAAACAATGCCTAAGTGCTTGAGAATAGTAGCGTTGTCCTCCACCATGGCCACCGCTCGCTCCAGGGGGGCAACGGCCTCCCGGGTCCTCCCGACGACGCGATACCCCCAACCCACGCTATCCAAGTAGGCGGCATTGTCGGGGTCGAGCTGGAGTGCCCTCTCGACCCGTGCGAGCGCCTCGTCCAGCTTGACGCCCCGCTCGATGCACATGTAGCCGACATAGTTCAGGGCCGCGTCGTGGCGGGGCTCGATGGCGAGGAGGCGGTCGAAGGCACGGACGGACTCGTCGAAGCGCCCCGTGCGTTCCAGAGCCACCCCCCATTGATAGAGCGCGCCGACGTCCCGGGGATTGAGCTCCACGAAACGGCGCAGTATGCCCTCCGCCTCGTCACCCTTGCCCTCCGCGACAAGGAGGGAGCTGAGAAGGAGACATGCCTCGCGGTGGTCGGGCTCCAGCTCCAACACCTTGCGGAGTGCCACCTCGGCCGCGCCGCCGTCATCGCGTTGGAAGGCGGCCAATCCCGTAAACCACCAGGCCTCAACGTCCTCGGGAGCCTTTGTCCGGAGGGAGTCCGAGCGATCCCCCAGCCGCTCCCAGTTCTCGGATCGGGCCGCGCTGCGGCAAAGCCACCTCCATGCCTCCGTGTCATCCGGCGCGTTCCGGGTCGCCTTGATCCACTCCTGCTCCGCCAGATCATTGTCCCCGCCCCGGGCCAGCAAGAGGCCCAGCTGGACCCGGGACCGGGCGTCGGCCGGATCTCGCATGATCAGCCGCTGGAGCAAGGGAACGGCGTCCTTCCACTGCGGCGAAGTAGCGAGAATCGCGATGAGGGCCCGCTGAGGTGGGACGAGATCGGGTTCCTGCGCGATGAGCCGCTCCAGCACCGGAATCGCAGAATCAGGGGTCGGAAGCCGCCCGATCTCCTGAAGGAGCCCCTGCATCAGAGCCGGAGCGCCGGGGTCCTTCGCCACGGCTACCGCCAGATCTTCGACCGCATCGAGCTGCCGACCCGCCCGGAGCCGCAGCGCGGCGCGTGTCGCGTAGAGGCTCCCGTTGGCTACGTTCTCCGGAATCGCCGGCTCGAGCAGGGCAAGCGCCTCCTCGAACCGTCCGGCGCGCTGGAGGGCATTGAGAAGAGTCATCAGGATTCCCGGATCGTTCGAATTCCGGCGACGAGCTTCGGAGAACCACTCGATCCCCTCATCGAGGTGCCCCCGGGCCAGATGGCTGCGCCCGAGGATCACGCAGGGCTCGGAAGCGTCCGGGAGGCCGGCAGCCGCGATCTCCGCGTGCACGAGGGCGGAATCGATTTCGCCAGCCTCGTAGAAGAGATCCGCGAGCTCCAGGCGCACGGCCGGCTGCTCCACTCCCGCCTTCCGCAGCTGGACGACGGCCTCATCGACCCGACCCGCCGCGTGATCGAGCCCGGCCCGAAGGAACGCGGTCCAGGAAGCCGCCGAAATCGAATCCGCCGACGCGGGGGTGGAAATGGTCGGCGGGAAGACGGAACGCGCCTCCGGCGACTTCCAGTCCACCGCGGGCGACCTGCCCTCGTCAGCGACCGCCCCGGTCGAACCGATGAGGGCCATTGCGAGCCCCAGGGCCAGGACTCGGCAGCCGCGACGCCCGTGCTGCGCCCGGTTTGACGGCATCTTCCACACCTCCCTATACTCTCGGCAGTGAACCGCCGACCTCTTTCCGGGTACCTGGCATCGAACGGTTGGGGTTCTTTGGTTCCACGGAGACTAGCCATGCGGACGACCGTCCTTCGCTTCCTACCAGCCATCTCGTTGTTGCTGTCGGGATGCTACACCCAGATTCGTCCCCCAGCTGGCGAACTCGACCAGTCCTACGACAACTGGAACGATCCCTACCGCGACTACTACCTCGTGTCCTACTGGGATCCGTGGCAAATGTACGGGGGACATCCGTGGTGGTACCAGGACTACTGCCATCCACACTGGTCCAGTCCAAGCCACCCGACCTCCGCCAGCTATGACGATACCGCTGTGCGGCACGGGTGGGATCGCGGACCGGGTTCGATGCCGCCGCCCGCTGGAATCGGCGGCGGAGTATCGACGCCCTCCGATCCACCTGCGGCTCCCGCGGAAACGACGGATTCGAGCGGCGGAAGCTCTCAACCACGCGACACGGATCGGTCCAAGTCCAGCCAGAGCTCATCCGAGAAGAGATCGAAGAAGAGCGAGCCCGACAAGCCGCGGCTCTGGGGACGCTGAGTCCCCGACACAGGAACGACGGATCGTTCGCTTCGAGCGTCACGCGAGGTTGTCACCCCGCGTTCACCGAATCGAGTTGGAGTGAGAGCATGAAAACCGTTCTGTCTTTGCGCCCCGGTCGATTCGCCGCGCACCTAGCGCGGTGCGCGCCGTTCTTCCACTCCTCGAGGCAGTGCCGGCGCGAGCGCTGGGGGCTGGCCGCGCTCGCCGTGTTGCTGGCCCCTGTCGCGGCGGAGGCGACCATTCCGCCCGAGCTGCCGTTCATCTCTCGACTCGGCGTTGGAGCCCGCCCGATGGGGATGGCCGGGGCGTACACCGCGATCGCCGATGACTACCACGCGCTTTACTACAACCCGGCTGCCATGACCCGAATCCGGGACACCGAGTTCGGGATCGCGTTCGACAGCCGTTCCGTGGATGCGAACACGGACTACCTCGGGACCCACTCGAACACGCCCTCGGACAAGACCCGACTGGAATCGATCGGCTTCGTCTATCCCTATCCCACCTATCGGGGGAGTCTCGTCATCGGTCTCTCCTACGAACGGATCGCCCCGTTCGACATCGACTACTACCGGACCGGATCCGGCGGAGGAATCCGGCTCGAGGAGGAGTCCATCGAAGAGATCGGCTCCCTCGGTGCCTACCAAGCCGGGTTCGCATGGGAGCTGAGCCCCCAGCTCGCCTTCGGAGTCACCGGGACGATCCTGGCCGGGACATCCGACCGCCGCAGAACCTTCGACTTCGAGAGCGCGGACCACCTCGACCGCGAGTCGACGATCACCAACACGCTGACCGACCTGACGGCGATCACGGGGAGCCTCGGCATCCTCTACCGGTTGGGAGAGCGGGCGGACCTCGGGCTGACCATCCGATTGCCCGAAAACTACGACCTGGATGGCACGATCCATGATGACGTCATCCGCTATCAAGCCTCGCCGCCCGAGACCCTGGACTACATCGATGATTTCAATTTCAAGGACGAGCTTTCCATTCCATACCGCATCACGGCCGGAATCGGATACCGCGCCGGAGATCTGACGCTGGCCGGAGACGCGACCTTCGCCGACTGGAAAGAGATCGACTACTACGGACCGATCCGCACGGATGGACGCGAGTACGCCTATCGCTCGACGATCGACTTCCGGGTGGGAGCGGAGTACTCACTTCCCCAACAGCCCCTGCGATTGCGCGCAGGATACGCGGCCCAGCCGTTGCCCTACGAGGTGATCGGCGTCGACGTCTTCGGAGGTGTCGCCTCCCGCGCTTCTTTCGACCACGACTTCCGCGCTTTCACCGTAGGAGCGGGACTGGATCTGGACGAGTCCTTGATCCTCGACGCAGCCTTCGTTTCAGGAAGCTATCAGCGCAGCGGACGTTCCACCGCCGGCGTGGAGACGCGTGAAGAGGTCAAGGACCAGCGCTTGATCATCGGGGCAACGTTCAAGGTCAAGACCTGAGCCGTTGGACGTCGTTTCCCCGATCAGCCTGCTCCATTGGTGGTCGGGGGACCCGGCAGTTCCCCGGCATCCGCATGGTCACCGGCCACGTCCGTCGAAGTCGCGTCCGGCGACTCCTTGTGCGCGATCCGCGAGAGGGCATCCTGGGCGGCGCTCTGCTGTGCGTCCTTCTTGTTGTAGCCCTGACCTCGGCCGAGCAACCCCCCGCGCACGGAGACCTCGACCGCGAAGAGCTTCTTGTGGTCCGGACCGAATTCGGTGACCACGCGATAGCGCGGGTGGGTGCGATACTTGGCCTGCACCAGCTCC
>JAGQHR010000323.1 GCA_020431745.1 Candidatus Eiseniibacteriota bacterium | reverse complement strand
AGGAGGACGCCACCTTCGTACAGCTGGTGGCTGCGTTCTAGGAGTGAGAAGGGACCGGGCCGGCCGTCGATCTCCGACCACGGAAGAGTCCGACGGAAGCCGCGAGCGTGTATCGGTGATCGGTACCGCAAAAGGGGAGAAACGAGAAATGAAGTGGACCATTCGAACCAAGATGCTTTTCTCCTTCGGGTCGATCTTGGTCATGCTCGTCGTCTCGATGGTCATCAGTCACACGATGATGACCGGCATCATTACGGCGACCAAGGATGCGCGAGACCGGGGGTATCACGGAGCGGACCTCGCCAGCGAGGTCCGTCTGGACGTGGTCGAAGTGCAGCAGTGGCTGACCGACATCAGTGCCACCCGAGGCCGGGATGGCTTCGATGACGGATTCACCGAAGCCGAGACCCATGCCCGCGAGTTCCGTGAGCACGTTGCCGAGCTCAAGGCGCTGCGCCCGGAGAAGAGTGCGGATCTCGACGGTCTGCTCAGCTCGTTCGAGAAGTTCTACGAAAAAGCGAAGGCCATGGCGCAGGAGTATGTCGACGGTGGTCCCGACTTCGGCAATCGCGCGATGGGTGAGGTCGACGGCTATGTCGAGGATCTGCAGACCCGACTCGCCGATCTCGAGGAGCAGATGAACCTGTCGGCCCAGGAGTCGATCAAGACCGCGATCGACAACAGCGCGACGACGCGGATGATGACTCTGCTCGTGACGGTGGTCGTCATCCTGGCGGTCCTTTTCGTGTCGGTGTTGCTCTCGTGGAAGATCAGTGGAGGCATCCAGAAGTGCGTCACGGCCGCCCGCGCGGTGGCCCTGGGTGACCTCTCGACGAAGATCGAGATCGGTGGACAGGACGAGACCGCGCAGCTGGCCCGCGCCTTCCAGGAGATGACCGAGGTCCTCCAGAACCGGGTCGACGTCGCGAGCCAGATCGCCGCGGGCAACCTGGCGACGGAGATCCGCGTGGCGTCCGAGAAGGACGGCCTCGGGCACGCGATGGTGGCGATGCGCGATAGCCTGAAGGGCACTCTCAATGCGGTGTCCGAGCTGATTGGGTCCGCCCGGCAGGGTGAGCTCGACAAGCGGGCGGAGATCGGAAACGCCACGGGTGACTTCAAAGAGCTGCGTCAGGGGATCAACGACGTGCTGGACGCGATCATCAATCCGTTGCGGGACGCCGCGTCGGTCCTCCGGTCGGCCGCCCAGAACGATCTGACACAGCGGATCGACCGGCAGCACAAGGGGCAGCTCGCCGATTTCGCCAACGACATCAACCAGGCGATGACGGCGATGGACCAGGCGATCAGCCAGGTGGCCCGCACCGTGGTGCAGGTGGCCGAGGCGGCCGGGGAGATCTCGAGCGGAAGCCAGACGTTGGCCCAGGGCGCGTCGGAGCAGGCGAGCTCGTTGGAAGAGATCTCGAGCAGTCTGGAAGAGATGGCATCGATGACGAAGCAGAACGCCTCCAACGCGAACGAGGCGAAGGACCTGGCCGGCGCTGCCAAGCTGTCCGCGGACAAGGGCATCGGGTCGATGGAGGCGATGTCGCGCGCCATCGACGACATCAAGAGGTCTTCCGACGAAACCCGGAAAATCGTCAAGACGATCGACGAGATCGCGTTCCAAACCAACCTGCTCGCGCTCAACGCGGCGGTGGAAGCGGCTCGGGCCGGCGATGCGGGACGTGGGATTCGCGGTGGTGGCCGATGAAGTTCGCAATCTCGCGCAGCGCAGCGCGGAAGCGGCCAAGAACACGGCCAACATGATCGAGGAGTCGGTCAAGAACGCCGAGGGTGGCGTCAAGATCAGCGAAGAGGTCGGGACCGTGCTCGGCGAGATCGCGGAGACGTCGCGCAAGGTCAACGATCTCGTGGCCGAGATCGCTGCGGCCAGCGCGGAGCAGAGCGAAGGCATCGAGCAGATCTCCAACGGCGTCAGCGAAATGGACAAGGTCACGCAGCAGAACGCCTCCAACTCCGAGGAGTCGGCGAGCGCTGCAGAGGAGCTGGCTGCCCAGGGCGAGGAGCTGCGCCGCATGGCGGAGACCTTCTCCGTCAGCGAGGCCGTGGCTGGGAAGACGCCGGCGCGTACGGCCCGGCGGGCCGGCTCCGGTGGGAAGCTGCACCTGGTCAAGCCCGCGCGTGTCGAGTCGAAGAAGGCCTTTGAAGAAGTCTTTCCGTTGGACGGAGACGACGAGGACGACGAGCAGGCGCTCGCCCAGTTCTGACCGCCGTCCGTCTGCGGAGAGGGCAAGACCGATCGAGACGTCGTCTCGTTGAGACGTTCCGCCGCGAGGAGGGAGGGGGCCGCATCCTCCTTCCTGGCGGCGGCGTCTTAGGAGCATGGACGAAAACAGCGCGAGACACCGAATGACGCGAGTGGGACTGAACGGGCCGAGACTGAGCGACGAGCAGTTCGGAGGGATCCAGTCCCTTCTGAAACGCGTGTGCGGAATCAACCTCGGCGACAACAAAAAGGAGCTCGTCCAGGCACGGCTCGGCAAGCGCATCCGGCAGCTCGGCTTGGACGACTACCGGGAGTACCTCGAGTTCCTGGGCGCGGACGAGTCGGGGAACGAGCTCATCGACATGGTCGATGCGCTCTCGACCAACGTCACGAGCTTCTTTCGGGAGGGGGACCACTTCGACTATCTCCGCGACGAGATTCTCCCGCGCTGCCACAAGGAGGCCGTCCGCTCGGGTCATCGGCTGCGGATCTGGAGCGCCGGTTGCTCGTCAGGGGAAGAGCCGTACTCGATCGGGATCCAGGTGGCGGAGACCCTCGATCTTCGCCGCTGGGACTTCAAAGTGTTGGCTACCGACATCTCGACCAGGATGGTGCGTCTGGCCCGGAGGGCGATCTACGAACCGGATCGCTTGCGGTCGATGGAGGCGAAATTGATCTCCAAGTACTTCCTCCCGACCGCGCCCGGTGCGACCAGCGCGTTGCAAGTGCGTGACGAAATTCGGGGCCGCGTGCAAGTGGCCCGTTTGAACCTGCTGGAGCGATGGCCGATGAAGGGACCGTTCGACGTCATCTTCTGCCGGAACGTGATGATCTACTTCGATCAGCCGACGCGTCGGCAGCTGATCCGCCGCTACCATCACCTGCTCGCTCCGCGGGGAACTCTGTTCGTCGGACACTCGGAGAGTCTCGCGGGAATCGATCACGACTTTCGGTACATCCGACCCAGCGTCTACGAGAAAGCGGCCTAGACCGCCGCGTCGTACGGAGATGCAATGACGAACACGGTCATCGGAGTCGGCGGGATGGCGGTCGGAAGGGTGGGGGACACCCTGGTGACCTATGCGTTGGGGAGCTGTCTCGGTCTCACTCTCTACGATCCCGAAACGAGAGTGGGGGGACTGCTCCACGCGCTGCTGCCGCAATCGAAGATCAATCCGGAGAAGGCTCGGGACAATCCCGCCATGTTCGTGAACACCGGGGTGCCGAGCCTTTTTCTTGCGGTCTATGAGCTGGGCGGGGTCAAGGAGCGGCTGGTCGTCAAGGCGGCGGGCTGCGGAGCGCCGCTGGGCGCGGGAACCATGTTCAACACCGGGGATCGGAACTACACGGTCCTCAAGAAGATCCTCTGGAAGAACAACGTGTTGCTCGATGCGGAGGACGTCGGCGGCTCGAAGGCGCGGACGGTTACGTTGGACCTCACTACCGGAAAGGTGACCATCAGCTCCGGTGGCGAGCGGAGGGAACTGTGAAGCCGATCGAAAAAGTCGTGACGGCCGCCGATCTCCAGATGCTCCCGCCGATCTCTCCGGCGGCTTCGAAAGTCCTGAAGCTCCTGGACGATCCCAAAGCCGACGCGGTGGCCATCCAGCGGGTGATCCAGTATGACCCCGGACTGACCGCGAACGTACTGAAGGCGGCGAACTCGCCCTATTTCGGCTTTCGCCAGGAGACCTTGTCCCTTCGCAGCGCGGTCGTGCGCCTGGGTTCGCGCTGGCTCCATCAGGTCGTGGTGGCCTCGTTCGCCAAGGCCGCGATGGAGCAGGATGTCCCCGGGTACGATCTGCCGGCCGGAGAGCTGTGGCGCCACGCGGTCGGGGTCTCGGTGGCGTCCGATCGCTTGGTTGCGCTGCTCGGCGTTTCCGTTGCGGACGAGATCTTCACCGCCGCCCTCCTGCACGACATCGGAAAGATCGTGCTGGGGCAGAAGGTCGGCAGCGACGTCCAGCGGATCGAGGCGGCGACAGCCGCCGGGGTTTCGTTCGAGGCGGCCGAGCGCGCGGTGCTCGGGCTGGATCATGCGGCGGCCGGGGCCTGCCTGTTGGAGGCATGGGCGTTGCCGCAGCAGTTGGTCGATGTCGTGAGATGGCACCACCAACCGGAAGACGCCGAGCGACAGAGTCTGGTGCTCGACATCGTGCACCTCGCGGATGTCGTGTGTCTGATGCTCGGAATCGGCACCGGTCGGGATGGACTGTGTTACCGGCCGTCGACCGGAGCCATGAAGCGCCTCCAGCTCAAGGTCAGCGATCTGGAGGCGGTCGCCGCGGAAACGCCGCTCGGGCTGGAGGAGCTGCTGGCCGGATTGAACGCAGCGTGAGAGAGCGACCGAGCCCACCGGGAAGCGGTGATTTCGCCTCACGGGGGCCGGGCGGCCGCGTCTGGAAGTAGGGAGGAGGCCGAAGATGGCCTACAACGTCTTGATCGTGGATGACAGCGCCGTCATGCGCACCATGCTCCGCAGAGTGCTCGCGATGGCGGGCATCGACGTGGGAGAGGTGCACGAGGCGCCGAACGGCCAGGTGGGGTTGGAGTGCCTCGAACGCAGTTGGATCGATCTCGCGCTCATCGACATCAACATGCCGGTGATGAACGGCGAGGAGCTGATCCAACGGATCCGGGCCAATCCCTCGACCCACGATCTGGCAGTCATCGTCGTTTCTTCGAAGA
>JAGQHR010000322.1 GCA_020431745.1 Candidatus Eiseniibacteriota bacterium | reverse complement strand
AAGGAACGCGCGCGCGGCCGATTCTGAGCCGCTCCCCGCGCGACGTTCCGAGTGCAGGAACCACCGTCCTTGTCCGGTCGTCCGCCAGTATCGATGCGAGTGCAGGAACCACCGTCCTCGTCCGGTCGTCCGCCAGTATCGTTGCGGGTCGCCGTTCGGGCGCCGTCTAGGGCAGGAAGTGCTTCTCGGCGAGAAAGGCGCGGATCTTCTCGGAGGTCCGCATGAAGTCGTCCGGCGCATACTTCGCGTCGCTCGTATAGAACTGAGCCAGCGAGGTGATGCCGCGTCGCTCGATCTCCGCTTTGAGCTCCGGATACGACATGTAGCGCGCCCAACCGCGAACCTCGCGTTGCTCGTAGGTGCGCAGGAGCTCTTCTTCGGACGGCCGATGGTACGTCTCGTCGTGGATCAGCGCGGACATCGGCAATCGATCCCGCTTCGCCGGATCCTCCGCTGGATGACCGACCACGATGGTGGTGACCGGAGCGCAGGTATCGGGAAGCTCGAGCAGCTCCGCGATCTCCGGCATCACGTCGAGGGTCGTCCCCATGTAGCAGATGCCCAGGCCCCGTGCTTCGAATCCGAGACAGACGTTCTGCGCGAGGATCATCGCGTCGAACGCACCCACGTGGTACCCGAGGAAGTTGTTGAAATTGTCCCGGGCACCCCGGAGACGCAGCCACTCTCTCGTCCGGAACCAGTCGGCGCAGAACGTGATGAGGAGCGGCGCCTCCAGAATCATGTCCTGCTCCGAATGCAGCTCCCAAAGACGTCGCTTTCGCTCGGGATCGCGCGTCAGGATCAGCGAGATGGAGTTGAGATTCCCCGAGGAGGACGCCCCGGCGACCGCTTCCGCGCAGACTTCCTCGATCAGCGCGGGATCCACCGGATCGGGTCGATAGCTGCGGATGGAGCGATGGTGTAGCAGGACATGGGATAGCGAATCGACATGGGTTGTACTCATGCGTTCGAGAATACGATCCCGGCCGGGACACGGCCAGTGTGGGAATCCCGATCGCCCCAACGGCCGGACTTCTCGATTTCCGACTCCACCAGCCGGCGTTTTCGGCGTGCCGCGGGATCTATCGCGATCCGGGTGAGACGGCGCTGGCCTTGAGATCGGCCAGGTCGACGAACTCGAGGGCGGAGATGTGGGTCGCCTCCAGGACCACCGGCGGCGCGAAGCCCGCGTCGAGCGCTTCCTTCCACCGCTCGGCACAGAGGCACCAGCGGTCGCCCGGCTGCAGCCCCGGGAAGCCCCAGGCCGGTTCGGGCGTCGACAGGTCGTTGCCGCGCGAGCGGGAGAACGCCAGGAACTCCTCCGTCATTTGAGCACAGACGACGTGCACGCCCTGATCACCCTGACCGGTGTTGCAGCATCCGTCCCGATAGAATCCCGTCATGGGGTCGGTGCCGCAGGTCTGCAGGTCCGTTCCGAGGACGTTCTTGGCCATGCGATCGCGATCTCCGTTCGTCGGGGTGTTGGCATCCGCGCGAGGGCCGAACCAACGGGCCCTGCGTACGCTTGCCGGTTCTCAGATGTCTTCGAGCTTCACGAAGGTGCCGCGATCGCGGTCCTTGACGACTCCCGGGAAGGAGAGCGCGCGACCGTGGGCGACGCAGTAGACTCCCGCAGGCAGCAGACCCGTGGCGAAGAGCGCCTCGTTCAGATTCTGCAGCGCATCAGAGTGCTTCATCTCGAAGGGACGCAGCGCTCCGCTGAGCACGATCGGAATGCGGGGATGCGGGATCTTCTGCTGCAGCAACTCCCCGGTCACCTGGAGCGTGTCGGTTCCATGGAGGATCACGACCGCCGAGGCACCGCTGGAACGGGCGGGGGCGACTCCGGCTCCCGCACCAGCGCCCGCTCCCGCCGAGGCTGCGGCGCCAGCTCCCGCACCGGCTGCGGATCCCGCACCGGCTCCGGCTGCGGCTCCGGTTTCGGCAGCGGCCCCTGTCCCGCCACCCACCGGCCCCGCGAACGTCTGGACCACACTCAGGATCTGTTCGCGATCCTCCGCGGTCATGACCAGGCTGTCTTTGCTCATCAGCTCGATGATGTTGACCTCGGTCTCCTCGAGGCGGAGGCGGCGGAGCATCCGCCGAACGATGGATCGACGATTGGCCAGCTCGCCCGTTCGCTCGTCATAGGTCTTCTCGATAGTGCCGCCGGTAGTGATGATCATGATTCTGCGCATGGCGGGGATGATAGACCCCCACCACGTCGGGGACCAGATGGAGTAGGATCGTTCCGGTCGGAGCCGGGCGGGACAGGCAAGAGGTCGGGTGATCTCCAAGGAGTAGTCCTCGTGAAGACGTTCGTGCTCGTGAGATGGACCTTGCTGGCGGTCTGGGGAGCGCTCGTCGTTTCCTGTGGCCCGTCGGCCGAGACGGGGGATGGGTCCTCGACCCGCGAAACGGCGCAGGCGAATCCGGCGTCGGCCGGCCCGGTTCTCCCGTGGCAGCCGAACGACTATGCCACCGCGCTCGCCGAAGCACGCACCCGGAACGTGCCGATCTTCGTCGAAGCCTGGGCCCCGTGGTGACACTCGTGTCGCTCCATGAGGGCGTTCGTCTTTACCGACGCGTCCCTCGCGGAGCAGGCCGGACGGTTCGTCTGGCTCGATATCGACACCGACAAAGCCGAGAATGCGGCATTCCGCGAGCAGTTTCCGGTGCGCGCGCTTCCGACGTACCTGATCATCGACCCACACGACGAGCAGATCCTGTTCCGGTGGGTCGGCGGCGCCTCGGTCCCGCAGCTGCACAAGATGCTCGACGATACGCGGGCCAGCTACGATCGCATGCAGAACGAGGGGCAGCCGGCATCTCCACCAACGAATGAGTCCGACCCGGATGCGCTCCTCGCACAGGCGGACCTCCTGAACGGCGCGGGCAAGACGGCCGAAGCGGCGGATCTCTGCGCCCGGGCGATCGAGATCGCTCCGGAAGGCTGGCCAGCCTATGGCCGGGCCGTCGAGGGACTGCTCGTCAACTGGTCGCTCGATGATCACTGCGAGGACGCGGTCCAGACCGCACGACAGGTGTTCGCACGACTGGCCCGGACCTCGTCCGCCCCCATCGTCGCGAGCGTGGGGCTCGATTGTGCAGGCGAGCTCGACGAGAAGGATCCGCGGCGGGCCGAGCTCCTGGCCTATTTCGAGAAGGTCGGACACGAAACGGCGCTCGACCGCGAGATCGAAATGGCCGCGGACGATCGCTCCGGGCTCTTCATCTCGCTGCTCAGTGCGCGCGAGGCAGCCAAGGATTCGGTCGGGGAGCGGACGGTGGCCTCCGAGTGGTCGCAGTTCCTGGACGACGCCGCGGCGCACGCGAAGAATCCGGACGAGCGCACCGTCTTCGATTCGCATCGACTCTCCGCCTATCTCCAGCTCGACACTCCCGAGCGCGCCGTGCCGATGCTGCAGCAGTCGGAGCGAGACTTCCCCGACGACTACAATCCGCCGTACCGGCTGGCGATCGCGTACCGGGCGATGGAACAGTGGGACGATGCTTTGGCCGCCACCGAACGGGCGGCCGAGCGGGCGTATGGACCGCGTCTGATCAGCATCCTGCGTACGCGGGGAGATCTCTTCGTTTCCAAGGGTGACCCGGCCGGGGCCAAGCAGGCCTACGAAACCGCGATCGCCCAGGCGGAGGCGCTTCCGGAGTTACAACGTTCCGAGCGCACGATCGAGCAGCTTCGCACGAAGCTTGCCGAGTTGGGCGACACCGCGAGCCCGGCGACGGGAGACTGACCGGCCCCCTACGCAACCTCCGTGGCGTAACGGGCAAACGTCCTGGCGGTGGAGACCGCGCGCGGTACCTGTGACCTCGTCACGACATCAGGTGCTCGATCCCTTTGCGCCGCCCCCGATTCGCCCTCGGAAGCCCATGCTGTATAAGAGGATACCGGGACTCCGACCCTTCGCCCCCCCGGCCCGATCCCGTTGGAAGTTACGCTCCGGAAACGACCCCAAACGGCTTTGTCACAATTATTTGGCTGCGGTGTGAACAAGCCCGCCCGTTGAGCCGATCCTTATTCTGTTGTGCCATGAGGAGCAGGTGGCTCCTGACGCTCATCCTGAAACCCCTTGTGCGGGCAACGGATGAGGCGTGGCCGTGGGACCGGACGTCCATGGACGCGTCTCAGAGGGGCATTCGTGACGAACACAGTGTTGGGTCCAAAGCTCAGCGCCCAAAGATCGGGCGAGTGGACGGGGCTGCGCGGGTTTCTTCGCCGCCGGCAGTTCCTCGTCTACAAGCACCTCCAGTTGGGGCTGCTCTTCTTCGCGCTCGGAGAGGTTCTCTTCTTCGCGTTCGTCGTTGGGGCTGCTCTCTTCTTGCCACCGGCAGCCCATGTCTGGACCGAAGCCGCGGATTCGAGAGGGGCGATCGACGCTGCGACGCAACTGCTCCAGCTCCACTCCTCCTTCTGGCCGGCAGCGGGGTTGGCTCTGATCGCCATCACTCTCCATTCGATCTTTGCCACGCACCGCGTCGCAGGGCCCATCTATCGGTTCCGGCGCCTCGTTCGGGCGATGGAGCAGGGCGTGTTTCCAAAGCCCGGAACGCTGCGCAAAGGTGACTACCTGCAGGGAGAAATGGACGCGTTCAACGCGATGCTGGAGGCCAATCGCTCCCGGATCCTTGAGCTGCGGGAGGCCCGCGAGCAGCTCCGGTCCGCCCTGACCCGGCTCGAGTCGTCGGAACCAGGTCTCGAGGATCCGGAGCTTCGTAGGCGCATCGAGGACGTCGCGAGAGAAGGAAAGCGGGTGGATGATGCGGCCGCGGCATTCGTCATCGAGTCCTAGCGCACGGATTCGATCGGGCGAGCGGGTTTCGTCGCTTCTCCTCCGGGGAATGGAGCGGTGTCGCCGCGCGGTCCGGTCGCACCGGAGCCGGCATCACGGCTTCACGCTCATCGAGCTTATGATCG
>JAGQHR010000321.1 GCA_020431745.1 Candidatus Eiseniibacteriota bacterium | reverse complement strand
AGAGCTGCTCCCAGCCAGAGCCACGCCGGTCCGGCGACCGGACCGGCTCCCACGGCGCAGCACGCCCAGGCGGCGACGACGAGAGAAGCCTGCAGGATCGCCTTCGGCAAGGGACGGAGGCGGTCCCGGTCGTCCAGGTCTCCGAGGAGGTATCCCAGCACGGCGGCTGCAGCGACGACCGCGAGCGCGAGATCGTCGGCTCCGAGTGTCCGGCTCGAATCCACCCCGCGGAATCGGAGGAGCCAGATCCCGATGGCGCCGACGAGGAATCCGGTGAGCCACGTCGGCCCCCCCGCCTTGGACGTGGCATCCCGATGGTGTCGGTCCGAGCGCGGCGCATCGATCCACTGCGGGCCGCGGAGCCGCCACCGCCACCAAATCGCCGAGAGGGCCGAGAGCATGGCTGCGAGCACGGCGCCGAAAGCGAATCCGGAGCCCGCTTCGACCGAAGACATCGGGATCACTCCGGAGGGAGCGAGGATGCGAGCGTCTCGTGGATCACGAGGATCGGGGTGCGGCGGGAGGCGCAGACAGTGAGCTCGTCACCGCTGTCGGATGGCCGTTCCCGTTGGGGGCGGCCGCCTCGTGACTCCCCTCGCCCGGAGCACCGCTCCGGTAGTGGGCGTGCGTGAGGTCCAGCAGCTCGGCAAGGCTCGTCCCGGGACGAAAACCGGTCACCGTTTCCAGCTTCGTCAAGTCGGGGACGCGCCGACGGACTTCCTGGAAGGAGCTTCCGAAAACCTCCTGGTACGGCGTCAGCCTGATCTCCGATTCCGAGCCCGTGAGTTGGCGGATCATCCGCGCCAAATCGAGCACCGAAGTCTCGACGTCACTCCCGACGTTGAAGACCTGCCCGACCGCCGCAGCGGTGTCGGAGAGCCGAATCACTCCTTCGACGACGTCGCCGACGTAGGAGAAGCAGCGAGTTTGCCGACCGTCGCCGTAGACGGTGAGAGGCTGCCCGGCGATAGCCTGCTCGAAGAACCGTGGGATCACCATACCGTAGGTCGGCAGCTGACGGGGTCCGGAGGTGTTGAAGCAGCGCACGACCACGGCTTCGATTCCGTGGCGCGCGTGCTCGCAGAGCGCGAAGTACTCGCTGAGGATCTTCGCGGCCGCGTAGGACCAGCGGAAGACCTCGGTGGGGCCGATCTCGAAGTCGGTGTCCTCATGGAGCGGAACCACGACCGACTTCCCGTAGACCTCCGAGCTGGAAAAGACGATGAGCTTGGGGGCGACCGGTTGCCGGTGCACGGCGCCGAAGAGGCTCTGCACCCCTTCGACGTTGTTCTGCATGCTCTCGAGCGGGTGCGCGGTCACGACTCCGACCCCGACCGAGGCCGCCAGGTGGAAGACGCGATCGCATCCCGTCATGGCCCGGCTCAGAAGGTCGACATCCTGGACGTCGCCGACGATCAGCTCGACCCGGCCGGACGGGAGGGCTTCGGACAGGTTTTCGGCCCGGCCCGTGGACAGATTGTCGAGGACCCGGACGGTTTCGCCCCTGCGGACGAGCGCTTCTGTCAGGTGGGAACCGATGAATCCGGCTCCCCCGGTGACCAAAACTGGCTTCTGCAGCGTGGTCTCTCCTGTCGAGGCGGACCGCTTGGCGTCGACGGTCCGAACTGTTCCGAGATCTGGCTCGCGCGCTTCCCGGCCCCTGGGGTTTCGTTCGGCCAGACTATTTCCCGGCTTGGAGTTACGCTAACGACGGCTCAACGGCGCGTCAAGCTCCCATCTCGCCTGGAACCCGGCGTCGGAGGCTGCATCGCGGTCGCCCGAAAGGCGCGACCCTGGAGACGGAAGCGATGCCAAGGACAGTCCTCGTGAGCTCCGGGGATCACTTCCCCGACGGAGCGCCGGTCGGCAAGAAACGGTAGTTACGCTTGTAGTACTCGAGGAACTCGCCGCTCTTGAGCGGACGCCACCATTCCTCGTGCGCTTGGTACCAATCGACTGTCTCGCGCACTCCCTCCTCGAAGGACACTTGGGGAACCCACCCGGTCTTCCGAGTGAGCTTCGCACAGTCTACCGCATATCTCCGGTCGTGTCCGGGGCGATCTTGGACCTTGGCCAGGAGCGATTCGGGTCGCCCGGTCAGGGTGAGCAGGGTATCGGCAATCTCCAGGACCGACTTCTCGTTGCCGGCGCCGATGTTGAAGATCTCCCCCTCGACACCGTCCGAACCGAGCAGGGTCAGGATGGCCCTCCCGTGGTCCCGCACGTGGATCCAGTCCCGCTGGTTCTTTCCCGTTCCGTAGATCGGCATCGGCTGGCTGTCGATCGCGTTGGTCACGAACAGCGGGATGAGCTTCTCGGGGTACTGATACGGGCCGTAGTTGTTGGAACAGCGGGTCACCACGACCGGTACGCCGTACGTCGCCCAATACGAGTAGGCCAGTCGATCTCCCCCGGCCTTGGACGCCGCATACGGATTGCGCGGCATGAGCGGCGCGTCCTCCGCGGCGGCGCCCTCCAGCACCTCCCCGTAGACCTCGTCCGTCGAGATCTGCACGAAGAGCGAGACCGGGTGCGGGCGGATCGCCTCGAGGAGCGTGTACACGCCGTAGACGTCCGTCTTCACGAAGGAGGAGGGGTCGCCGATCGACCGATCGACGTGGGTCTCCGCGGCGAAGTTGATGACGAAATCGAAGCCTTCCGCGATGAGCGGCCCCACGAGATCGGCATCCGCGATGTCACCCTGAACGAACCGGAACGTCGCTCGATCGCGCACCGGATCGAGATTGGCCGGATTGCCGGCGTAGGTCAGCTTGTCGAGGACCGTGACCTTGGCCTTCGGATACCGCTCCATCAGGAGGTGGACGAAGTTGGCGCCGATGAAGCCGGCTCCCCCCGTCACCAGATACCGCCCATCCTCCACCGGTCTTGCTGTCATCGACGCTGCGTTCCTCTCTGGATGGTCCGGTGCGGCTGGCCACGACCGGTGCGAAAGCTCGGGACGCCTCCGGGGCGCGTGGATCAACGATCCTGGCGCGCCCAATCGTAGGGGACGTCGTTGTCATGCGGATCCACGCGGAACTCGTCCGGATCCGCGTAGACGTAGTGCTCGGTCGGCAGATTGAGCAGCAGGCCCAGCTCGGTGCCGACACCCTTCATGCCGTGAAGCACGAAGGTCGGGATCCGAACCAGAATCGGGTTCTGCTCTCCCATGAAGAATTCGTTCACCTCGCCGTGGGTGGGGGAGTTCTCCCGTCCGTCGTAGAGCACGACCTTGATCATCCCCTTGAGCGCACAGAAGTGATCGACCTGCTTCTTGTGGAAGTGCCATCCCTTGACGACCCCGGGATAGACCGCGGTGACGTAGGCTTGGCCGAACTTCTCGAAGAACGAATCGTCGTTGCGCAGGATCTCCATCAGAAAGCCGCGCTCGTCGGGGATCTTCTTGAGCTGTTTGACTACGACGCCGTCGATCACTTCTTCCTCCCGACGCCCGCCCGGCGGGCGCCCGCCTTCTTCTTTCCCCCCGCACCGTTCGTGGACGCGATCACCTTCTTGACGCCGCCCGACGCGGGAGCTCCGGATCGGTCGGGAACGTAGGTGCTGCGCCCCACGCTCACGTAGCGGAACCCGGCCTGCTCCATGGTCGCCGGATCGTAGATGTTGCGACAATCCACGACCGCGGGCTGCCGCATCAGGCGGAGGAGCTTGGTCAGGTCGAGCGTCCGGAACTCGTTCCACTCCGTCGCGATGACCAGCGCATCCGCCCCCTTGACCGCGGAGTAGGAGTCCTCGGCGAACTCGACCTTGCGCAGCTCGGCGGCGGCCCGCTCCATCGCGACCGGGTCGAAGGCGCGGACGTTCGCCCCCTCCTTCTGCATCAGTTTGATCAGGTCGATGGCGACGGAATCACGCACATCGTCGGTTTGTGGCTTGAAGGAGAGCCCGAGCACGGCGATCTCCTTGCCGGAAAGCGATCCCACGAGATCGCGGACCTTCTCGAGCATGCGACGGCGCTGCCGCTTGTTGACGTCGATGGTCGCTTCGACGATCTTGCTGGGCTCGCCCGCCGCCCGGCTGAAGCTCGCGAGCGCGAGGGTGTCCTTGGGGAAGCACGATCCTCCGTAGCCCGGTCCCGCGTGGAGGAACTTGCGTCCGATCCGCCCGTCCAGCCCCATCGCGCGCGCCACTACCTTGACGTCGCCGCCCACCGCCTCGCAGAGGTTCGCCATCTCGTTGATGAAGGAGATCTTGGTCGCGAGGAACGCGTTGGAGGCGTACTTGATGAGCTCGGCGGACTGCACGGTGGTGCGGATCATCGGCGTCTCGTTGAGATAGAACCGCTGATAGATCCCGGAGAGGATGTGCTCGGCCTTCGGCGACCAGGTTCCGATGACGATCCGGTCGGGGCGCATGAAGTCCTCGACTGCCGACCCTTCGCGGAGGAACTCGGGATTGCTGGCCACGTCGAACGCGATCGACTTGCCGCGCTCGGCCAGGACCGACTCCACCAACCGCAGCACTTTCTCGCCGGTCCCGACCGGGACGGTGCTCTTCTGCACGATCAGCTTGTACGAGGTCATCTGCTCCGCGATCGTCCGCGCGGCGCCGAAGACCTGGGAGAGATCGGCCTCCCCCTTGGCGCCCGGGGGCGTGCCCACCGCGATCAGGATGGTGCGGGCGGCCCGAATGGCCGCGATCAGGTCCGACGAGAACGAGAGACGTCCCTCGCGGACGTTGCGCTCTACTACCTCGCCGAGCGAAAACTCGTAGAAGGGAATCTTCCCCTGCTTCAGGGTCGCGATCTTCGTCTCGTCGAGGTCGACGCAGGTGACTTCGTTGCCGAAGTCGGCCAAGCCGGCTCCCGTGACGAGCCCGACATAACCCGTACCCAGTACTGCGATCTTCTCCATCGGACACCCTCCGCTCCGTGGCGAGACAAAAACGACAATCCGTGGATCCTAGGCTGCAGGGAGCGCAC
>JAGQHR010000320.1 GCA_020431745.1 Candidatus Eiseniibacteriota bacterium | reverse complement strand
GCCCTCCGTTTTCTGCAAGCCCGTCCGGAGTCGGTGAGCGAAGGGATCGCCGCCGCGCTCGCGGATCGGGAGCCGCCGGTGCGGCGTGCTGCGGTCGAAGCGTTGGGAAGCTTGCGCGCCCGCGACCAACTCGCCGCGTTGTGTCATGCGCTCCGGGACTCCGACCTCCAGGTCTCGACGGCGGCGATCGAGGCGCTCGTCGCGATCGGCGATCCCGGTGCGGTGCGCCATCTCATCGAAGTCCTGAAAGACGAGTCGGAGTACGCGCGCCGGGCCGCGGTCGAGGTGCTGAACGAAGTGGCGACTCCGGAGGCGATCGCCGATCTGGTGCACGCGCTGCAGGACGAGGACTGGTGGGTGCGCGTCCGCGCCGCGGATGCGCTGGGCGCGTTGGGGGGAGACCGGGTCGTCGACGCGATTCTCGGGCTCGTCCACAGCGAAGACGTCTTCGTGCGGCGCTATGCCATCGAGATCCTGAACTCGATTCCCAACGAGAAGTCCGTTCCCGCCCTCCTGGAGTCGCTGCACGATGCGGATTGGTGGGTGCGCGAGCGTTCCATCGACGCGCTCGGGAAGACGCGCGATCCGCGCTGCGTCGCGCCGCTCGTGACGATGTTGCGCGCCGACCCCCAGGTGGCGGGGCTCGTGCTGGCGGCAATGGGGAAGATCGGCAGCCACGCTGCTCTGGAGGTGTTGGTCCGCGCTTCGCAAAGCGAGGACGAGTCCGTCCGCGACATCGGCCGGAAGGAGCTCCGGCAGCTGGCCCGGCAATCGTCCGACGCGGAGGTCCGCAAAGGGGCGGCGCGCGCGCTCAGCGAGCTGGGAGGCGCTTCCGAATGGGGCCGCTCGCAGGGGCAGACCGAGCCGGTGGCCACTGGCTCGACGTCGAGCTCCGTCGCGATCCCGATTTCGCAGCTCTCTTCGCAACCGCAGCCCGTGCGATCGCCGTCGGTCGTGTTGCCGACGTCCGGGAACATGGCGGCCCCTGCGTCCGGTGCCCCGGCGCCGGACTCCGTGGGACCGATGCCGGAATCCACCTCGGGCGCTTCTGGCGCATCCCGATCCGGCTTGCCTGCTCCGGTGGGGGGCGCGGCGGCCAACGGAGCCGCGCCGGCCAGCGGAGCCGGTTCGCCCGGAGTGTGGACGAGCTTCTCGTTCCAGCACTTCCCGAATCTGCCGCCCGACACGATCCTGCTGGACCGGTATCGCATCGTCCGCAAGATCGGCGAGGGAGGATTCGGCTACGTCTATCTCGTGCTGGATGGGTCGGTGGGCGAGGAGATCATCCTCAAGATCCTGAGCCCCAAGATCTCGCTCGACGAGTCGATGATCCGGCGCTTCGTGCACGAGCTGAAGTACAACCGGCGGATCATCCATCCGAACGTGATCCGTCTCTACGACTTCCTGGAGCTGAATCCGGGACACGCGATCTCGATGGAGTACTTCCCCAGCGAGGACCTGGGACTCCTGCTCGAGCGTGGCGGGAAGATCGCCCCCGAGCAGCTGCTGCCGCTCGCCGCCCAGATTTGCGAAGGCCTGCGCGCCGCCCACGACTCGGGGATCGTCCATCGTGACATCAAGCCGCACAACGTGCTCATCGGAGAGCACGGGCGGGTCAAGATCGTGGACTTCGGCCTCGCCGCGTCCGAAGCGAACCAGAGCCGCGTCACGCGCAGCGGCATCATCGTCGGGACGCCGCAGTACATGGCGCCCGAGCAGATCCGGGGAGGTGAGGTCGACCACCGGACCGACCTCTATGCGCTGGGCGCGATGCTCTTCGAGTGTCTGACCGGAGCGCCGCCCTATCGCGCGGAGAATCCCGTCGCCGTCCTCATGATGCATCTGACCGATCCCGTTCCGCCGGTGCGGGAGCAGGTGGCCGACGCGCCGGACGCGCTCGTCTGGCTGATCGAGACGGCCCTCGCCAAGGACCCGGCAGAGCGCCCGCAGTCGGCGGGCGAGATTCTCGCCGAGATCGAACGGAGAGCAGCCTGATGGCAAGAATCGACGCGTTTCTCGAGCTGGGTCGGCAGCAGGGATGCTCCGACATCCATTTCACCGTCGGGCTGCCTCCTCTGGTGCGCATCGACGGCGACCTCTCGCCGGTCCAGTTTCGCTCCGTGGAGGCGGACGAGATGCGATCGATGCTCGCCGAGGTCATGGACGAGACCCACAAGCAGGACTTCAAGCGACGAGGGGCCGTCGACATCTCCTATGCCGTCGGCGGGCTGGGTCGGTTCCGCATCAACGTGCTCGCGCAGCAGAAGGGGCCGAGCGCGGTCTGCCGGGTCATTCCCGACAAGATCGTTCCGCTGGCGAAGCTCGGGCTGCCTGCGATGGTGGCGTCGCTGGCCGACCTTCCCGCGGGACTGGTGCTCGTCACCGGGGCCTGCGGCACGGGAAAGTCCTCGACCCTCGCCGCCATCGTCGATGAGATCAACCGGCGGCGGAAGGTGACGGTGCTCACCCTGGAGAACCCGATCGAGTTCCTGCACGAGAGCAACGAGGCGCTCGTGATCCAACGCGAGGTCGGCACGCACTGCCGAACGTTCGCGGAAGGGTTGCGGTCGGCCCTGCGACAGGATCCCGATGTCATCGTCGTCACGGAGATGAGCGACGAGGAGACGATCCGGCTCGCGCTCGAGGCCTCCGAGACCGGCCATCTGGTGTTGGCGACGCTGCATACGCGCGGTGCGGCGCCGGCCATCGACCGGATTCTCGACGCGTTCCCGCAGTCGGCCCATGCGCAGATCCGCGTGACTCTCGCCGAGAACCTGCGCTGCGTTCTCTATCAGGAGCTGGTGCGGGCGGCCGATGGACGCGGGCGGCGCGCGGCAGTGGAGATCCTCACCGTGAATCCGGCCGTCTCGCAGCACATTCGCGAGGGCCGCACGTTCCAGATCGCTTCCGTGATGGCGACCGGACGCCGCTTCGGCATGCAGCAGATGGACCAGGCGCTCCTTGCACTGGTTCGGGCCGAAGAGGTCGATCCGGCCCACGCGTTCCTCTTGGCCAAAGAAAAAGCCGAGTTCCGCCCCTACCTGCGCGAGACCGAAGGTCTCGAGCTCTTGATGGAGCTATGACCATGCCGGCACGCATCGACGCCTTTCTCGAGCTCCTGATCAAGCAGCGCGGATCGGACCTGCATCTGGTCACCGGCCAGCCGCCCCGGATCCGGGTGCACGGACAGGTCGAGAAGATCCACTTCCGGGAGCTCGAGGCGGAAGATCTGGGGCGCATGCTCACGGAGATCCTCAGCGAGCGGCAGCGCCAGGAGCTGGAGCAGAGGCACGCCATCGACTTCGCGTACGAGACGGAAGCTCTGGGACGATTCCGGGTCAACGCCTACCAGCACGCCCACGGGCCGGGCGTCGCGTTTCGGTCCATCTCCCGGGAGATTCCCACGCTCGAAGAGTTGGGCATTCCGCCGGTGGTGTCCTCGCTCATCCGCCAGCCCAGCGGGCTGACGATCGTGACGGGACCGACCGGATCGGGCAAGTCCACCACGCTCGCGGCCATGATCGACTCCCTCAATCACCAACGGCGGGGACACATCCTCACGATCGAGGATCCTATCGAGTTCCGGCATCCGTTCCATCAGTGCGTCGTCACGCAGCGCGAGGTCGGTCTGCACGCGCCGTCGTTCGCGGAGGCGCTCCGCAACGCGCTGCATGAGGATCCGGACGTGATCCTGGTCGGGGAGATGCGTGACCTCGAGACGGTGGGGCTCGCGCTCACGGCCGCGGAGATGGGGATTCAGGTCCTCGGCACCCTGCACACCAACGGGGCCATGCGCACGATCGACCGCATCGTCAACGTCTTCCCGACGGAACGGCATGAGCTGGTCCGCGGCATGTTGGCGGAGAACCTGCGCCTGGTGATGGCCCAGCAGCTCGTTCCGACGGCGACGCGCGATGGCCGGGTGGCGGTCCGGGAGATTCTCGTGAACAACGCGGCGGCCGCCTCGCTCATCCGTTCGGGGAAGACGCATCAGCTGAGCCAGGTCCTGAACAGCGGACGGAAGCTGGGGATGACGTCGATGGATGCCCAGCTCGGAGAGCTCGTCCGCCGCGGCACGATCACGGCGGAGACATCACAGGAGTACTCACTCGATCGCGGCCGCGCGGCGCTGGTCGGGGATCGACGGGAGGTCGCATGAACCGGAATCGAAGAGACAGGAACCCGAAGGCAGAGGGAGGCGAGACGGTGCCGAGCGAGAAGGATCAGGATCTCCTGCGATTCGTGCGCCTCGTCGCGTCGGCCATGGACGCGGGCAATCCGTTCACCCACGGCCGCGCCTATCGATGCTCGAAGCAGGCGCGCCTGCTCGGGATGAAGTGCGGGCTGGATGCACCCGCACTGCTGGATCTCGAGTACGCGGGACTCCTCCAGGATCTCGGCAAACGCATCGTCCTCCACGGGATGGTGCAGAAGGCCGGACCCCTGGAAGATCACGAGCGGGATCGGATGGCGACCCACACCTCGATCAATGCCCAGCTGCTCGCGGAAATCCCGTTCCTGGCGGGTGCCGCCCGGGTCATCGGTGCCTCCAACGAGCGGTTCGACGGAACGGGACGACCGGACGCGCTGGCCGGTGAGGCGATTCCCCTCGCGAGCCGCGTTCTCACGATCGTCTCGGCGCTCGATGCGATGACCTCGGATCGTCCGTATCGCGAGGGGCTCACGGCGGCGGAGGCGTTCGCCGAGCTCCGGCGGGAGGCGGGCAGCCGGTTCGATCCGAAGCTGGTGGAGACGATCATCCAGCTCCACCAGTCGGGCGAGCTTTCCGCCGAGTTCGACCCGCGGGACGCCGTCCTCTATCGCTACGCCGACGGGGAGGACGCGTCCTCGCGCGATGCTGCATGATCCGGCGCGCGCCTTCCGTGTCCGATCGTTCCGACTCTGCTAAGCTGGTCGCCGCTCCTGCCCGAGGAGCCGCGTTGGTCCACGCCGGG
>JAGQHR010000319.1 GCA_020431745.1 Candidatus Eiseniibacteriota bacterium | reverse complement strand
CACGAGTCGCGCCTCGCGCCGGAGGGTCTCGTGCGCGAGGTTCTCGCGGAGACGAAACGATTTGCCAGGGGGGCCGCGCAATCCGACGATCAAACGCTGCTCGTGCTGGAAGGGAGTTAGGGATGTCGACCGAGTCCGGAGGATCCAGGAGAGTACACCGCTTCCGCGTCGATGCGACGCTGCCGGCGATGCGCGATCTCGGTCGCATCTTCGGCGAGTTCGCGGGAGCGGACCCGCGCCTCGACCCCAAAAGCGAGGCACTGGAAGAGCTCCGTCTAGTGGTGCGAGAAGCGGCCACGAACATCGTGGAGCACGGCAAGGTGCCCAGTCCGGAAGGGGGGCTCGGGGTCGAGCTCTCCTGCGACGGAGAGGAGCTGGTCGTCCGCCTGGAGAGCGCGGGAATTCCGTTCGATCCCCGCCATGCGCCGCTCGAACCGCCGGATCCGGAGGAACTGGCCGAGGGTGGATACGGCATCTACCTCATCCGCACGCTCACGGACGGCATCGAGTACTACACGCACGAAGGCGGCAACGTGCTGGTTCTCCGCAAGCGGATCGGATCCTCCTCGCGGAAGGCATCGTGACGGATAGCGGGAAGGAGACCGGGAAGCGGGTCCTTGCGATCGACGACGAGGTGGTGACCCGCCGCGTCGTGGCGCGCCTGCTGGAAACGAACGGCTATCGGGTCTCGCTGGCGTGCTCCGCCGAGGAGGCGTTGGAGGTGCTCGAACGGGAACGGCCGGCAGTCGTGATCTGCGACCTGGTGATGCCGGGCATGGGGGGGGTGGCCTTCGTGGAGCTGGTGCGGGCGCGCGCGGATCTCGCCGGACTTCCGATCCTGATCCTCTCGGGACGGGGATCGAAGAGCGACCGCGAACGGGCGCTGGCGGCCGGCGCCGACCAGTACATGAACAAGCCGTTCTCTTCGATCGATCTGCTCGCTTCGGTGCAACGTCTCGTGGATTCGACCGACCTACGCGCTGCCTGACGGGCGCGCCTCCGCCTCAATCCACCGAAGACCCACTGCGCACGACTCAGGCCGGCTCAGGACCCCGGCCGTCCGACGTGATCACTCCGTACAGCTCGGGCCTTCGATCGGCCAGGAGGTCGTTGCGGGCGGTGACCGACTTGTCCCGTGCGCGCCGGGGATCGATCTCCACGACTGCCGTCTCTTCCCGGTCCGCGGCCGCCGACTGCAGCACCTCCCCTCGGGGAGACACGACGAGAGAAAGCCCGGTGAAGGTGAGGTCGTGCTCGGTTCCGATCCGGTTCGCGGTCACCACGTAGACGCGGTTGAGCAACGCATGGATCGGCACGGCCCGCTGGGCCAGCCCCGGAAGCACGAGGTTGGAGGGGTGGCAGACGATATCGGCGCCCTGCAGCGAGAGCACGCGCCAGGCCTCCGGAAACTGCCAGTCGAAGCAGATCAGGATGCCGATCCGGACTTCGCCGACATCGAAGACGGGAATCCCGAGATCTCCGGGTAGAAAGAGATCCTTCTCGTCCAGGAAGAGGTGAGCCTTGCGGTATGGATGCACCTCGCCCTGCGGAGTGACCAGGACCGCGCTGTTGTAGGTGCGATCCCCGTCGCGTTCGCAAAGCCCGCTGACCAGGCTCGTTCCCCGGGACGCGGCCAGCTCCCGGAGCAGTCGCGTGAACTCGCCCGTGTGCGCGTCCTCGGCACAGGCGCGGGCGGCTGCCGGATCGGGGAAGCGATAGCCGGAGTTGCACAGCTCGGGCAGCACCAGCAGGTCCGCCGGGGGAGCGGCCTGGACCCGCTCGCGCACCAGCTTGCGATTCGCCGCGAGGTCGCCGAGGATAGGGGAGAACTGGATGTAGCCGATCCGCATGGAGCGGATGCTACAATCGCGCGGGCCTTGGGGAAAGACCTCTGAGAGCCGAGACCGAGGTCCGTCTCCCCCGGGAATGAAAACGGAAGAGAATGCGCTGGATCGACCACCTGCTCTCGCTCCTTCGCTGGAAGCGGTTCATCGTCATCAACACGGGGATCGTCGCGGTCGGCTCCGTCGTCGTCGCGCTCATCCTCCCGGAATGGTTTCGATCCACGACGTCGATCTTCCCTCCCGAGGAAGAGTCGCTCTCCATGGGGAGCCTCTCGTCGCTGGTGGCGATCTCCACCCTCGGGGTCGGTCGCAACACGCCCCAGGTCTTCGGTTCGCCCTCCGACGTCTACGCCTCGATCTTGCGCAGCCGGACGGTGCGCGAAGGCATCATCGAGCAGTTCGATCTCATGGGGGCGTACAAAGCCGAGAACCTCGATCGGGCGATCCTGGCCTTCGCCTCGCACGTCAACATCAAGGTGGAGGCGGACGGGATCCTCTACGTGACCGTCGAGGACAAGGATCCGCAGAAGGCGGCGGACATGGCCAACGCGATGGTCGCGCTGCTCGATCGCGTCAACCGTGAGAAACGGGCCACCACCGGAGGGCGCGCGCGGGCTTTCGTGTCCGGACGCCTGGATCAGTGCCGGAACGACCTCGCGGCCGCGGAGGACACTCTGCGCGTCCTCTCGCAGCGCACGGGAATCCTGGAACCCGAGGAACAGGTGCGCGCGATCGTGCGCGCGGGTGCGGACCTCGAAACGCAGCTCCTGCTCAAGGAAGTCGAGCTCGGTGTGCTGGAAGCGCGCGTCGGTCCCAATCATCCGGATCGCGAGGTCCTCGCCCGCGAGGTTCGGAGCCTGCGGGCGAAGCTCGACGCGTTGGACCAGGGCAAGCCGGGCGCGGGCGATGCCGGCTCGACCGACGCCAATCGGTTCGAGATCCCGCTCGCGGACTATCCACTGCTGACCATGGACTACCTGCGTGCGCTGCGCGAGGTCAAGGTGCAGGAGACGATCTACGAGTTCCTGGTCCAACAGCTCGAGCAGTACAAGATCCAGGAGACACGGGACACGCCGACGGTGTACGTGCTCGATCCTGCCCGCCCGGCGATCGACAAAGCGCGACCGATCCGTCGCTGGATCGTGCTGGCCTCGACCGGTCTCGCGTTCGCGCTGACCGTTTGCATCGCGGCCGGACTCGAGCTCCTCCGGCGTCTCCGCCACGTCGATCCGCAGAGCTTCGAGCGCGTCCTCGTTCTGGCGGGGGAGGTGCGTCTTCGGACGTGGCTCGATCGGCTCCTCCGGCCATGACGACGGTGGCGGCACCGCCGCGCTGGCGGCTCGCGCTCCCGATCCTCCTCGTCCTCGATCTGGCACTCATCGCCACGACGGCGTGGTCGCCGCAGATCCTCGCGGGAGTCGTCGCCCTCGCGGCGCTGGGCCTGCTCTGGATCCGCCCGCACCGCGTGATCGCGTTCGTGATCGCCGGGCTTCCGCTGCTCGATCCGATTTTTGCCAGGATCGGACGCGACGCGATCCCGCCGGCCCTGCCGGTGCTCTTGCTGGCGATCCCGCTGGCCGCGGCGTTCGTCGCCGAGCCCGATCGCGTGCTTGCGGGAAGCTCGCGCGCCGGGCGGTTCCGGGATCTTCTCGCCGACCCGATCGTCCTCTCCACGGTGGCGCTCGCGATCGTGCTGCAGCTGGGGCTCCTCTGGACGCGCGCGCCGATGTACGGCGGGAGCAAGGCGCTGCTCTTCACCATCTTCAATCTGGTCCTGCTCGTCGCCACCTGGTGGTTCCTGGGGCGTGGCGACCATGAAGGGGCGGACGTCGAGCGTGGGCTGGGCTTCCTGCAGTGGATCGTGTGGTTGGAAGCGGGGATCGCGGTGCTCGCGCTGTGGAACCACCACACGCACTACTACCACTACGGCGAGCGCCTGCGTGCCCTCGGACTCAACACCATCTGGTTGGGGCGGCACATGGGGATGGGTGTGCTCGCGATCTGCGCGCTCTACGCCGCGCGCCGGCTCCGCCTGTTCTGGGCGCTCCTCCTCGCCGGACTCTGTGGGGTGGTGTTCTTCCTCTCCGGATCACGGGGGCCGTTGGCCGCGCTCGCGCCGTCCCTCGCGCTCTGGTGGATCCTCGATCCGGGCCGGCGCGGCCGCACGCGGCTCGTCGTGACGCTGGGCGCGGCGGTCGTGGGGATCGTCGGTGCGCTCTGGCTCATCGAATCCGGTGCGATCCTCGAGGACACCCCGTTCGCCGGACACGACGCATCCAACCTTGCGCGCGTGCTGATGCTCCAGGGCGCCCAACAGAACCTTGCATCGGCCGGCTGGCTCGGGTACGGCACGGGATCGTTCGGTCCCCTGCTCAACCTGGGCGACATCCGGATCTATCCCCACAACATCCTGCTGGAGATCGGGGTCGAGAACGGGCTCCTCGGTCTCGCGACCTTCCTCTGCTTCCTGGCGGCGGTGCTCCATCGTTGGGTTCGATCGACACGACGAAAGGCGATCGATCGGGGAGATCCTCGGGAACGGTGGCGCGACGTCCTGGTTCGGGTCGCGGGCGTGCAGTGGTTCTATGCATTCGCCAACGCGCAGTTCAGCGGAGATCTCCCGCAGAACCCTTGGATCTGGCTGTGGGCCGCGGCGCTCGCCGTCTGGGCGCGATGACCGGGTCGGATCACGGACCGTCCGCACGCTCCCTGCGGATCCTCTTCCACACCGGCATCGACGTCACGCTGGCCGAGGGACACGCGACGCATGTCCGCCGGTTGACCGAGGCGTTCGTCGCGCGCGGTCACCGGGTGCGTGTGCTGTGTCTGTCTCCGGAGGGGCCGATCGTCTGGTTGGGCCCCCCCGATGGTTGTCGCGTCATCGAGCGTCCCGACGTTCCCCGGCTGGGACACTGGGTCGCCCAGCTGCGCAGCCGCCGTGCGATCAATCGGGAAGTGCGGTCTTTCGTCCCCGACATCCTGCTCGCACGTCAGGAGCCGCTCACGATCGCGCCGCTGGGATGGCCGTCGATTCTCTGCGTAGAATCGAACGCCTCGTGTGCAGGACATGCGCGGCTCGCCGGACTCGGCTGGCTCCGGCGCAAGGTGGAGGATCT
>JAGQHR010000031.1 GCA_020431745.1 Candidatus Eiseniibacteriota bacterium | reverse complement strand
GTGACCCAGGCCGTGCTGCGACCGGAGGACGGGGGAGGACCGGCCCGCACCGAGCTCGCGCGGAGCCTCGGCAGCGAGTTCGTGATCGCGATCGAGGGAACCGTCGCCGCGCGTCCGCCCGAGATGATCAATTCGAAGATCGGCACCGGGGAAGTCGAGGTGATCGTCGACGGGCTCCGCATCCTCAACGATGCCCGGACGCCCCCGTTCACGCCCGACGAAGCGGCGCACTGCAGCGAGGACCTTCGTCTCGAGTATCGCTACCTCGATCTGCGTCGGCCCGACCTGATCTCGGTGCTGGCGCTCCGGCACCGGGTCGCGGCCACGACGCGCCGCGTTCTCGAGGGGCAGAGCTTTCTCGAGATCGAGACGCCCATGCTGGTCCGGCCGACTCCGGAAGGGGCGCGCGACTACCTCGTGCCGAGCCGCGTACACCCCGGTTCGTTCTACGCGCTTCCGCAGTCTCCGCAGCTCTACAAGCAGATTCTCATGGTGTCGGGAGTCGATCGTTACTATCAGCTCGCGCGGTGCCTGCGCGACGAAGATCTCCGGGCCGATCGCCAACCCGAACACACGCAGATCGATCTCGAGATGTCGTTCGTGGGGGAAGAGGACATCCATCGTTTGATCGAGGGGCTGATGACGGAGATCTGGCGGACCCAGCTCCAGGTCACCCTCGAGCTGCCGTTCCCTCGGATGACCTACCGAGAGGCGATGGCCCGGTTCGGCTCGGACAAACCCGACCTGCGCTTCGGCTTCGAGCTCGTCGACCTCAGCGAGATCGTGCGGGGCTGTGGGTTCGCGATCTTCGAGCAGGCGATCGAGGCGGGTGGAGGGGTGCGCGGCCTCGTCATCCCCGGGGGCGGCAGCCTCTCGCGCAAGGCTCAGGACGAGCTGGAGGCGCTCGCCCAGCGCTACGGCGCAAGGGGACTGGCCCGCGCGAAGGTGGCGGATGGCGGGTTGGAAGGAGGGGTTGCCAAGTTCCTTCCCGGCGGGATCCAGACCGCGATGCGCGATCGGGCGGGTGCCCGGCCCGGAGATCTCTTGGTGATGGTGGCCGACCGGTTCGGGGTCGCGTGCCGCGCTCTCGGCGCGGTGCGGTCGCGCCTGGGCCAGCAGTGGCTGGACACGAATCCGGAGGCGGCCACGAGCTGGCGCTTCCTCTGGGTGAACGAGTTCCCCGTCTTCGAAGAAGACGGCGGTTCCGGGCGCTTCGTGCCCGCCCACCACATGTTCACGATGCCGATGGACGAGGACCTGCCGCATCTGGAATCGGATCCGGCGCGCGTCCGCGGCAAGCTCTATGACTTGGTCCTGAACGGCTTCGAGCTCGGTTCGGGGTCGATTCGAATCCATCGCCGGGACATCCAGGAAGCGGTCATGCGCGTGATCGGGATGAGCGCAGCCGAAGCGGAGGAGCGTTTCGGATTCCTCCTCAAGGCCTTCCAGTACGGTGCTCCGCCCCACGGCGGCATCGCGCTGGGTCTCGACCGCATCATCATGCTGATGGCGGGACGCAGCTCGCTCCGCGACACCATCGCCTTTCCCAAGACAACGTCCGCGGCCTCGCTCATGGACGGATGTCCGGCTCCGGTGGAAGCCCAGGAGCTGGCGGAGCTGCGCATCCGTCTGGACCTGCATAACAAGGGAGCCTAGATGGCGATTGCAGAAGATCGGGTCGAAGCCCGCATTGCGCTGTTCATCGACTTCGAGAACATCGCGCTCGGGATGAAAGGGTCGAAGAAGAAGTTCGACATGCAACGGATCATGGACCGTCTGCTGGAGAAGGGACGGATCATCGTCAAGAGAGCCTATGCCGACTGGGGACGCTACGACGAGTTCAAGAAGGACCTCCACGAAGTGGCGATCGAGCTCATCGAGGTGCCCAAGCGGAGCCAGACCGGCAAAAACTCCGCGGACATCCGGCTCACCGTCGACGCGTTGGATCTCTGCTACACGAAGGAGCATCTGGACACCTTCGTCGTGGTCTCGGGGGACAGCGATTTCTCGCCGCTCGTGAGCAAGCTCAAGGAGAACAACAAGCACGTGATCGGTGTGGGTCTGCGGGGATCCACCTCGCGCCTGCTTTCCGACAACTGCGACGAGTTTCTCTTCTACGAGGAGATGGAGGGCCGGCGCGTCGAGCCCGCCGCGTCCAACAGCAAGAGCAAGAAGCTGCCCCCGCAGAAACAGGAGGCGTTCGCGCTGCTCCTCGATGCGATCGAGGCGCTGCTGCGCGAGAACAAGGACATCCTCTGGAGCTCGATGATCAAGGACACGATCAAGCGCAAGCGGCCCAGCTTTTCCGAGAGCGGATTCGGATACCGCACCTTCAGCGAGCTGCTGGAGGATGCGGCCTCGCACGGGGTCATCAAGATCACCCGCGATGATCGGTCCGGTGGCACCTACGTCGTCACCGAGGTTCATTTTTCGTGAGGCGGGCCTCGGGTCGCCCGAGCCCGCTCGCGGACCGGGTTGGCAGACCGCCGCTGGCTTCCTCACCGAAACACCGGCGCGGATGTACCCGCCGATCCCTCCGCCGACCGTGCCGCCCCATCGCCGGCCGCGATCACGAAGAAGAGGGTTGCGAGCCGGCACGCCCGGGGGGATGGTCCTGTTTGCCTGAGGGGGGCCGCTTGGTGCTAGCATCGTAGTTTCGGACTGAGACGGAAGTCCGACAGGATGTCTCGGGGCAGCATCCTGAATGCCGACATGGGAAGGTGGGAGTCGGTTCGAGAGTCGGAACACGGTCGATTGGGCGGCCGGGTTCGGCTCCTCCATCGGAGAACCGGTGGAACGCGAACCCTCGTCTCGAGACGGCTCTCGCAAGGGGAGGAAGTCGTGAAACCGAAGAAGAGCAGGGTCATGCCTGCTGGAGTCGGCCTCATCGGGTTGGCTCTGGCCGTTGCCTACGGCGGCGTCGGATGCGCGCAGTCGCGTCCGTGCCTGATCATTCCGGCGCAGCTCGAGCTGGCCAAGTCCCGCCGAGACAAGGCGAAGGCGGCCTATGACGAGCGGCTGGAGGAGGTCACCCGGGCGCTCAACAATCTGGAGGCGTCGCGCAGCCGGCTCGACCGCCTGGAGGAAGAGCGCCAGGAGCTGTGGGAGCTGCTCGGAGACGGAGGTGCCCAGTGATGCGTCGCGGAAGGAGCTGGGCCGGGGCGTGCCTCCTGGCCGTTCTGGGTGCGGTGGTGTGTGCCGGTGTCGGCGGTGCGTTGGACAAGGATCCCTCCAAGGGGGAGTACTACACCAACGACGAGATCATGAAGCTGAGCGGGTCGGATCGTGACGACTACTGCGAGAAGATGGAGCAGACTCTCCAGGGATACAACGACGAGGCGGCGTTGTACCAGGCGCGGCTCGACAGTATGCAGGTGATGGCCGATACCCTGCGCGCGCAGACGCTCGCCCTCTCGGATTCGATCCGGCAGGTGAACAACGAGCTCCGCGAGCTCCGGCTCAAGCGGAAGACGTTGGAGACCTACACCACCAAGGGTGGCGAGACGATCGCCCATCTGGCCAAGATGATCCTCGGGGACGCCAATCGCGCGACCGAGCTCGTCCAGGGCAACAAGCAGGCGTTGTCCGGCAAGGGCCAGGACGATCCGCTGCCTGCGGGGATCAAGATCCGGATCCCACGCTAACCCATCGCGGTCCGGTCCCGATGGCGGGGCCGGACCGGCATCTCCCGGAGATCGATGACGGACAAACACGAGGCCACCCTCTCCCTGGAAGGGATCGATCCGCTCCCGCTTTTCGGGCAGGCGGATGGGAACCTGCGCGCGGTCGAGCAACGATTCGGCGTCGATCTCTTCAGTCGCGGCGGCACGCTCAAGATCAGCGGGGCTCCCGACAGCGTCTCGCTCGCCGAACAGGTGCTGCGCGCGCTCATCGAGCGGGTCCGCTCGGGCGCGGCGATCACGAGCGAGGACCTCGAGTTCTTCTTCTCCGCCTCCGATGACAGCGGCTCGGATCTGAGCTCTCCCGTCACGGGCGGAATCGTCCTTCTCGGCGACAAGAAGGCGATCAAGATTCGCAGCGTGACCCAGGCTCAGTACGTCGAAGCGGTGCTGGGCCACGACGTCGTCTTCGGGATCGGTCCGGCGGGGACCGGCAAGACGTATCTGGCGGTCGCGCTCGCGGTGAGGATGCTGAAGGAGAAGGCGGTCGATCGGATCATCCTTTCGCGCCCGGCGGTGGAAGCCGGCGAGCGGCTCGGCTACCTCCCCGGGGATCTCCAGGAGAAGGTCGACCCGTATCTGCGTCCGCTCTATGACGCGCTCCACGACATGATCTCTCTGGAGAAGCTGCAGCGCTTCATGCAGCTGGGGGTGATCGAAATCGTGCCGCTCGCCTACATGCGGGGACGGACGCTCTCGCGGGCGTTCATCATCCTCGACGAGGCGCAGAACGCGACGCTCACCCAGATGAAGATGTTCCTGACCCGGTTGGGGCTCGGGTCCAAGGCGGTCATCACCGGAGACGTGACCCAGGTCGACCTGGATGATCCCAAGAAGTCGGGTTTGGTCCGCATCCAGCCGATCTTGGGGAAGGTCCCTTCGATTCGGTTCGTCTATTTCACCGATCGGGATGTGGTGCGCCACCAGCTGGTGCGGGAGATCATCCTCGCCTTCGACCGCCACCAGGAGTAGGCGCCCTCCACCATTCGGACGGCCTGGAAACGGGTCGGGGAGAGCCAGCTGAGCGCGAGAAGGATCCAGATCTCACCCCGGGCGCTGCCGCTGCGATACCAGCAGTGGCTGGCGCTGGCCCTGCTCTTGGCCATCGGGGTGTCGCTCGCGTCCTGGCCCGCGCCCACGGGCCCGGCGGAGTATCCGCTCGGCGAGGTCCAGCCCACCACCGTCATCGCGGACATGGACTTTCCCGTGCTCAAGGACGTCCAGGAGCTGGAACGGGAGCGCGAACGCCGCCTGGAGACCGTCCCGGCGGTCGTGGTGCGCGAGGACAGCTCCTCGGTCTCCGCCTACCGCAAGCTCCGCTGGATCCGCGATCAGGTCGAAACGTTGCGCGCCAGGGGGGGAGACGCCACCACGGGGGCGGATCGGAGCGAGCTGGTCCTGACCTTCAGCCAGTCGACGCTCCTTTCGCTGCTCCTGGGCCCGCGGACGGACGAGCTGCTCTCGCAAGCGGAGCTCCTGCTCCAGGAGGTGATGCAGCGGGGCTACGTCGACATGGATCTCGCCGAGGAGCTCGCGGCCTATCCGTCGGTGCGGATCACCGACCTGTTGGGATCGGTCACGATTCCGAGCGATCAGCTGATGACCCCCGATCGGGTGGGCGAGCTGGCCCGCTCCCGCGCCGTCCAGGCGGGTTTGCCCGCCGGTGCGCTCGCCGACATCGTGCTCCACTGCGCGGAGCCGAACCTCCGGTTGGAGCAGGGCGACACCAAGGCCTTGCGGGAGGAGGCGGTCGCGAGCGTCGAGCCGCACACCCGGATCGTCCGCCGCGGGGAGAAGATCATCGGCGCGCACGAGGTGATCACGCCGGAGGTGCAGCGCGTCCTCCAGTCCTACGTCTACTGGCGGGGGCAGCGGGGGCTCGGGATCCGGTTCTGGGATCGGACCGCGCCGCTCCTGGGGGATCTCGTGCTCGTCTTCGTGCTCGTGGGCGCGTTCGTCACGTATCTCTGGATCCACCGGCGGCCGCTGTTGGAGCGGCCGGTCGATTTCTGGCTGCTGCTCGTGATCCTGGGCTCGGTGCTCCTGTTGGGCGGAGGGCTGGTGCGTTTCCTCGGTCTGCCGCATCTGCTGGTTCCGATCAGCGCGATCGCGATCCTCATGACCCTGTTCTTCGACGCCCGGCTGGCGATCGCGACGTCTTTGCTCGCGGTCTTCCTCATCGGTTTGGTCGCGGACGGGGGCATGCCGTTCGTCGCGGTCATCGGCATCGGCGCGGTCGTCGCGGTGCTGCTCACCCCGTCGCTGCGCCGACGCACGCACTTCTATCGCATCCTCGGCGTGATCTCGGGCGTCCACCTCGCGCTGCTCGCGGGAATGAGCCTGGCGGATGCGGGACAGTTCGGCTTCTTTCTGCGGGGGGCGGTCGCCTCGATGGCCAATCCGCTGCTGGCGACCGCCGTCGTGCTGCTCCTCCTGCCGATCTCGGAATCGGTCTTCCATCGCTCGACCGACCTGTCGCTGCTCGAGCTGGCGGATCTCAATCGTCCCGCGCTCCGGCGTTTGATGCTCGTCGCGCCCGGGACCTATCACCACTCGCTGATGGTGGGGACGCTCGCGGAATCGTCGGCCAATGCGATCGGAGCCAATCCGCTGCTCGCGCGCGTCATCGGCTACTACCACGACATCGGAAAGGTCGGGAAGCCGGATCTCTTCCGGGAGAACGTGCAGCTGGGCCGCAAGGCGCCCCGCGATCGCCTGGCGCCGTCGATGTCGCGCCTCATCCTGGAGCGGCACGTGCGGGAAGGCGTTCAGCTGGGTCAGGCGGAGCGGCTTCCGCGGGAGGTGATCCAGGGGATCCGCGAGCACCACGGGTTCGGGCTGATGAAGGAGGCTTTCGATCGGGCGTGCCTGGCCGATCCGAAGACGCCTCCGGCCCAGTACTGCTATCCCGGTCCGCGTCCGACCTCACGGGAGGCGGCGCTCGTCCTGCTCGCCAACCAGGTGGACGAGGTCTCCCGGGAGCTGGCCGATCCCACCCCCAGCCGGATCAAGCGCCTGGTCCACGACGTCGTGCAGGAGAACCTGGACAACGCGAACCTGGACGAAAGCGGGCTCACACTGAGCGACCTGGCGCAGGCTCGCGCAGCGTTCGTGTCGCTGTTGACTGCGGCGCACCGCGCGCGGGCCCAATCGCGTCGCGATCGTCCGGAGTCGCGTCCGGACCCGGGCCTCGAGGGATCGCGCTCTCTGGGAGGTCCGCGTGCGGTCTAGAGACTTGTTGCCGATCGACAATCGGGTCCGGCGGATCCGGATCGATCGGGACGGCCTGCGTCGTCTGGTCGACCGGTGTCTGACCGACGAGGGAGTCGATCCGGGATCGGGCCTGGGGCTCGTGCTTTGCGGAGATCGCCTCATGCGAAGACTCAACCGGACCTGGCGGGGGCTCGACCGCACGACCGACGTGCTTTCCTTCCCGTCCGGGGACGCGGTTCCGGGGGTGGGCGACCCCATTCTGGGAGAAGTGGTGATTTCGATTCCACGCTGCCGCCTCCAGGCGCGGGAGCAGGGAGTCGAGCTGGGCGTCGAGCTGGTGCGGCTGGTGGTGCACGGCGCCCTCCACGTGCTCGGATACGATCATGAGCGGGCCGCGGATCGCGCCCGGATGGTACCGCGGGAGCGGGTCCATCGAGGCTGGGCCCGCCGGCACGGTCTCGGAGCCGGCCTCTGCCTCGTCACAGCGGATCGGGCGGGATCCCGCCGTTCCGCGGGGAGCGGTCGATCGCGATGACCTTCCTCATGGTTCTGTTCGTCGTCGCGCTCGTGACCCCGGTGTTGGGCCGGCTGCTCTGCCGGCGCCCGGGGGGGCGGCCGCGGCCGTTGCACGGCCGGGCGCTCCTCGCCGTGTTGGCGGTCTCCGCAGCCTGTTGGATCGCGCTTGCCTGGAACACGACCGTTCCCCATGCCGTCGGCGAGACCTGGGACGCGGTGACGTTCTTCCTCATCGCGGGGGTGGGAATCGCCTGGGTCGAAGTGAGCCTGCTCTTCGGGCGCCGGGGCTGGACCCCGGAACCGACCGCCGACGGGGGACTGACCGGTCCCGAGCCGGTCTCCGAAGAGGACGATGACGCGGAGCTTCCCTCCTCCTCGCGGGAGCTTCCCGAGGAGGCCAAGCAGCTGCTCGATCGCGCCCTCGATCTCTCCGCGCTGTCGGCCGAGCGGATCATGACCCCGCGCAAGGACCTGGTCACCGTCGAGGCCGGAACCAGCATCCGCGAGACGCTCGCGCGCATGCGCGAGGCGGAACGAAGCCGCGTCCTCGTCATCGAGGGCTCGATCGATCGCATCGTCGGCGTCGCGCACGCAAAGGATCTCGCGCGGCTGGCGGTGTCGTCCGACTGGGACCGACCCGTTCGCGGCGTCGCGCGGCGTCTCCTGCGTCTGCCGCGCCGGGTCCCGACCTCGCGCCTCATCCAGGAGTTCCAGCAGGCGCGCGTCAGCATCGGTGTCGTGGGCGATGCGCGCGGCCGCACTCTGGGGCTGGTGACGCGGGGCGACGTCTTCCGCTTCGTCGCCTCCGGTGCGATGCGCGAGAAGGAGCAGGGGTGAGCTGGGTCTGGATCGCCTCGATGGTGCTGCCCCCCCTGGTGGGGGGGGTGCTGCTGTTCCTTTCGGGATGGGACTCGCGTTCCACCTGGTCGGCGTCCCGGCTGCCGCGGGCGATACCGGTCCGACGGCACCTGGCTCTCGAATCGCACCTCGCGGTCTGGGGGTTTTGCGGCGGGATGGCCGTCGGGCTGGGGGCGGCCCATCTCGGGTTCGGCCTCGCCGACCACTGGGTCCTCCCGTTCCTGCTCGCGATGGCCCCGCTCGTTCCGGTCCTGGTTTGGCTCGGACGACGCGTGCGGCGCCCGTACCCCACGTCGCTGCGCTGGCTGCTCGCGCCGTACCAGGGGCTCTCGATCCTCCTGGTCGTGCTCGTGGAATCGATCGGGCGCTGGGTCCACCGCCGGCGGGCGATCGCGGAAGCTCCCGAACCGGCCCAGGGATCTCCGGAGGATCTCCGCGAGGGCGTCCGCGATCTCGCTTCGCTCACGGTGGAGGACGTGATGGTGCCGCGCTCCCAGGAAGTCGCGCTCCAGGCGGACCTGAAGATCACCGACGCGTTGCGCCAGGCCGGCTCCCGTCCGTTCACGCACTATCCGGTCTACGCGGAGTCGATCGATCACACCCTGGGCCTCGTGCACATGCTCGACCTCACCGATCCGACGGCGGCCGAGCAACCGGTGCGGCAGCGGGTCGTTTCCGCGCTCATCGTGCCCGAGACGATGCGTGCCCTGACGTTGCTGCAGAAGCTCGCGGAGGCGCCGCTCTCGACGGCGCTGGTGGTCGACGAGTTCGGCGGGCATTCCGGTCTCGTCACTCTCGGCGATGTCGTGGAGGTGGTGATCGGGGATCTGGTCGGAGAGCACGAGGAGGTGCGTCGCCGCATCATCCCGCTGGGCGACGGGGTCTATCGGGTCGAGGGAACCTGCGAGATCGAGGAGTTCAACGAACAGGTCCGCCCCGTCCTTCCCGAAGGTGAGTACGACACCGTCGCGGGGCTCGTCCTCGATCGCCTGGGACGGATACCTCAGCAGGGGGACGACGTCGTTCTCTCCGAGGCCGTCCTCGAGGTCCTCGAACGCACCGATCGCCGGGTGCTCTGGACGCAGGTGACGCTCACTCCCTCCCGCGCTCCGGCTCGCTCATGATCCGGCTTCGTTCCGACGGCGCTGGGCGCGCATGAGCTCGCGGATCGTCACGACGTCCGGTTTCGTCCTCCGGAGCTTGCGTTACGGCGACACCAGTCGGGTCGCGACCCTCTTCACGCGCGATCTGGGGAAGATCTCGATCATCGCGAAGGGGGCTCGCGTCCCCGGTTCACTCTTCGGCGCCAGCCTCGATCTCTTCACGCTCAGCCAGTTCGTCGTCTACTACCGCCCCGGTCGCAATCTGCAGATGCTGAAGTCGGGAGACGTCGATCATCACTTCGCGCACATCGCGGACCAGCCCCGACGGTTCGTCTTCGGCTGCGCGGTGCTCGAGTATCTCGACCGGATGATCCTGGAGGATGAACCGGCCCCCGAGCTCTTCGGGCTCGGGCTCCGCGTGCTGACCCGGGTCGATCGCTCCTCATTGTCCGCGGTTTCGGAGGTGGTGCGTGCCTTCCAGCTGCGAACCGCCGCTCTGCTGGGCTACGCGTTGCAGCTGGACGCCTGCTTGCACTGTGGCGCGTCCCTCGCCGAGGCGGCGTTGCTCGACGAGCCGTCCCGGGAGACGGGAGGACGGGCCTCCTGGCTCTTTCGTCCCGCGGAAGGGGGGGCGGTCTGCGTTTCGTGTGCCGCGGCCGCCGGCACGGGGTACTCGGTGACGCCCCGCGCTCTGCTGCGGATTCGGGCGATGGTCGTCGGCGCGGCCGCCGACCGGGTCTCCGAGGCGGGCCCCTCGTATCGCGCCGGCGGTGCGGAGCGGGCGGCGGTGGAGCCGTCGGAGACCGGGGTGCGTGACCGCTGGCAGCGCACGCTCGAAGCGTTGGTCGAGGACTATCTCCGCTTCCATGTCGAGCGCTACCGGGGATTGCGGTCCCTGGGGACGGCGGACGAGGCTCCGCGCAAGAGCGTGCGGTGAGAGGGGGAGACCTCGCTTGACGATGCCCCATGGCTTGGCCGATCCTTCGCGCATGTCTGCCAAACGACTCGTCTCGATGGTGTTGGGCGCCGTTCTCCTGATCGTCGGGGGCTGTTCCGAGAAGTCCGACCCTTTCCCGGTCGATCCCGCGCTCCTGGGTCCGGTCCAGACCGATGACGCTCTGCATCTCCGCTTCCAAGCTCCGGTGCAGTTCCAGGCGGCGGACCCGAGCTTTCTGGCGCGCAGCCGCCAAGCGCTCGCGGCGCAGCGGCGGGGTGATCCGTACGAGATCATGCCCAGCATGATCTTTGCGATTCCGGGAAGCGACGCGCGGTGCTTCGTGTCGAGCTTCCCGAACGCGCACGGGGTCGCCTTCGACGATCAGTGGCGGGACGGTTACTTGAAGGCCGCTCGGGAGCGGTCGGTGTCCGGCTCTTTCGATTCCGAGCTGATCGCGCGGCCCGATCGGTCGGTCCTCGCGGTCACGGTGGCAGGGGAGCAGATGGTCAACCGTCGCTTCGTGTGTGCCACCCCCCAAGGCGAGCTCCTGCAGGTCGACTACCTGATCCCGGACAGCTTGCGGACGACGCTGGAACCCGCGGTCAAGTCCTCGATCGGATCGATGACCTTCTTCTGATCCGGGAGTTGTCGCTGGACCGTCGCTCCCGGCCCTGCTAGTTTCCGGAAGGGCGCGAGACGCCCCTCTTCGCACCTTTAACTTGATCCCGTGAGGTCAGGAAGGACTCCGCGCCGTGTGTGCGTGCAGCACAGCTCCGGCCCTGATCGGCCGGCCCCCTTCTCACCGGCCGGTGCCCGGTTTCTTCGTATTTCCGTTCCGCCGATTCCGTCGTACCACTTCGTTTCTCGGATGCCGGTCTGCGGTGGGGTTTTTCCGCCGACCGGGAACGGACGGCCCCGCGTCCGCGTTCTTGGCGTCGGGGTCGGACGCGCACGGGCGAACGCGGTTCGGAGACGACCAAATCCCTGGGAGAGCCCGATGAACACCCGACACAAAGCCTTCATCATCGACGCCGACGAGATGCGGCGTGCGATCGCCCGGATCTCGCACGAGATCGTGGAAAGGAACCGGGGGATCCAGGAGGTAGTCCTGATCGGGATCCGCCGGCGAGGGGTTCCGATCGCCGAACGGATCCGCGAGCACATCCGTGGGTTCGAGAGCGCGGAGGTGCCCCTGGGGATCCTCGATATCACGCTCTACCGGGACGACCTGCAGCGGGTGGCGCAGCAGCCGGTCGTGCGGACGACCGAAATCCCGTTCGACATGGACGACAAGATCGTGGTGCTGGTCGACGACGTGCTCTTCACCGGACGAACGGTGCGGGCTGCGCTCGACGCCTTGATCGACTACGGCCGGCCCCGCGCCATCCAGCTGGCCGTGCTGGTCGATCGGGGGCACCGGGAGCTCCCGATCCGCGCCGATTTCGTGGGGAAGAACGTGCCGACCTCCCGCCGGGAGGTGGTGCACGTCCATCTCCAGGAGACCGACGGGGAGGACGGAGTGCACATCGACGAGATGGATCGCGACGTCACCGTCGAATGAAGGAGGCTGCCGTGAACGATGTCCGCCGCTTCCAACGGAAGCACCTCCTGGGGTTGGAGGACCTGACCCGCGAGGAGATCCTCACCATCCTCGACACGGCCCGGTCCTTTCGCGAGGTGCTCGACCGACCGGTAAAGAAGGTTCCGAGCCTGCGCGGGGTCACGGTCTGCAACGCGTTCTTCGAACCGTCCACGCGCACGCGTCTCAGCTTCGAGCTGGCGGAGAAGCGCCTCTCGGGCGACGTCATCAACTTCTCCTCTTCCGGCTCCTCGGTCTCCAAGGGGGAGACGTTGAAGGACACCGTGCGCAACATCGAAGCGATGGCCGTCGACATGGTCGTCATCCGGCACGGGGCCTCCGGCGCGCCGCACTATCTGGCCCGCAACATCGATGCGCGCGTCATCAATGCCGGAGATGGATTTCACGAGCACCCGACGCAGGGACTGCTCGATCTCTACACGATGCGGGAGAAGCGGGGGGCGCTCGACGGCCTGCGGGTGGCGATCGTGGGTGACATCGCGCACAGTCGCGTTGCTCGATCGAACATCTGGGGTCTCAAGAAGTTCGATACCGACATCGCGCTGGTTGGACCGCAAACGCTGCTGCCGGCGGAAATCGAGCGGTTGGGAGTCCGGGTGACCCATCGTCTCGAGGAAGGACTCGAAGGTGCGGATGTCGTCGTCGTGCTCCGCCTCCAGCTCGAGCGGATGGAGAGTGGTTTGCTGCCCACCTTGCGCGAGTACGCCCTGCGCTTCGGCCTGGGGCGCGAAGATCTGGAACGCCAGCCTCAGCTGCTGGTGATGCACCCCGGACCGATCAACCGGGGAGTGGAGATCGAGGGCGAGGTCGCGGACGGTCCCGAGTCCGTCATCCTCGAGCAGGTCGCGAACGGAGTGGCGGTGCGGATGGCGGTGTGCTTCCTGATTTGGGGAAACGTGCGTTCGGGAGCCGAGCTGGTGGCCGAGCCCGTCTGAGCGGGCAGGCCCGGGG
>JAGQHR010000318.1 GCA_020431745.1 Candidatus Eiseniibacteriota bacterium | reverse complement strand
ACGGAGGGGCCATCCAGTGCGTGGGAACCTCACCGACGTTCTCCGGCATGATCTTCCGCCAGAACGTCGCCACCCGGGGGGCCGCCGTCGCGTGTCTGGACGCGGCCCATCCCAGCTTGTTCGGCTGCCAGTTCCTGGAGAATCGGCCCGACTACGGCGGCACCGTCTACTGCGAGTCCGGTTCGTCGCCGACGATCGAGGATGGAGCCTTCCTCGGGAACGACGCCTTTCTCGGTGCCTGCATCTTCCTCAACGTGGGCTGCTCTCCGGCGGTGACGCGTTGTCTCTTCATGAACAACACGGGGGACATCGGGGTCGGTATCTACATGAGGAACGGCTCGTCCCCCACGGTGACCGAGTGCGTCTTCGTCGAAAACACCACGGCCTCGGCCGGCGACGTCGTGAACATTATCAACAGTTCCGCACCGATGTTCACGAGCTGCACGTTCGCACAGAACGATGCGCGATCGGGCAGTGTCGTCTCCGTCGGATTCACTTCGAGTCCGTTCTTCTTCAACACCATCATCGCCCACAGTACCGGAGGGGCGGCGTTCGACTGCGGGACGGCGCCCGGAGTCACCATCCAATGCTGTGATCTCTACGGCAATCCCGGCGGTGACTGGACGGAGTGCATCGCGGGCCGACTCGGGCTCGACGGCAACTTCTCGGACGATCCACTCTTCTGCAATCCGTCGACGTCGGACTACACCCTGGCGGACAACTCCCCGTGCGCTCCCGGCAATAACCCGGAGTGTGGCCTGGTCGGCGCGCTTGGGGTGGGGTGCGCTTCCTCGTGCACCATCGACCTGACGCCCACGAGGATCGTCACCTATTACCCGTGCGACGGTTCGTTCCCGGTCGATCTCGAGGTCAACGACGTCGTCGATCTGGCTTCCTTCACGGCCTGCGCCGGATTCGACCCCGCGCACGTGGGATTCGATCACGTGGAGATCGATCCCGCTTTCCTGGGGAGCACCGGCCGGAGCGTCGATCCGCTCGTTCCGGTGCCCTGCAGCCCCTCGTGCGAGGCCGCGGGAATCGAGGTCGGCGCCACCACCACGGGCGCGCAGCCGGGCGCCTCCGGGAGCGGCCTCCTCGCCACGCTCTACTGGAATCGTACGACCGAAGCGGCGGCCTCCCAGGACGAGCTGTGCCTGGACCATTGGGACTTCCGGAACAGTACTGGGGAGGCGATTCCGGTGAGCTTCGCCCCCGGCGTCGACCTGGTCCATCGGTCGTTCTGCTACGGAGACTTCAACGACAACGGGGATGTCAGCATCCTCGACATCATGCAGGTCGCGCCGCGGTGGGGGAGCTCCTCCGGCCAGCCTGACTACAGCGAGCTCTACGACGTCAACCTGATCGCTCCCGGCAACTATTGCGCTTCGGTGCCCGACGGCGTGATCGACATCGTCGACGTCCAGAGCGTGGCCTCGCGCTGGGGACAGGGCTGTCCGACGGGTGCTCCGCTGGAACGGCCGGAGGTCGCGCAGACCACCGGGTCGCGAGCGGGCACGCGACTGCGGATCGTCCCCGAGGTGCTGGCATTGACCGGAGACGTCGGAGAGTCCGGAGTCGTCTCGCTGGAGATCGAGGATGCGTTCCCGGCCGGCGCCTTCCAAGTGACGCTGGCCTTCGATCCCGCGATCATCCAGGTCGAGAGCGTGGAACCCGGGACGTTCCTGGAAGGCACGGGTCGTTCCGTCAATCCGCTCGCTCCGCAGATCGACAACGAGAACGGGACGCTGACGCTCGGCGCCTGGTCGATCGGAGACGCGCCGGGCGCGGAAGGAGCTGGGGTGCTCGCCGACGTCACGTTCCGGATCGTGAGCTGCCCGGGCGAGACGCCGCTCGCGATCGCCGACGCGGTGCTCACCGACGTGTCGGGTTGGCCGATCGCGATCGCGGCGACGGTTTCGGGGACGGTCACGACGGAGTGCCGGGTCCCGACCTCGTCCCCGGAGGGATCGCTGCCCGCGCGGTTCGCGCTGCTTCCGAGTCGTCCGAATCCGTTCGATCGCTCTACCGTGATCGGGTTCTCGGTGCCGGCGTCGGCGGACGGCGCAGCGGTCGACTTGCGGATCGTGGACGCGTCGGGACGCAGCATCCGGCATCTACCCCATGCTGTGGCGGGGGCTGGGCTGCACGAGGTCGTCTGGGATGGCCGCGACGACGGGGGAACGGCGGTTCCGAGCGGAATCTACTTCGTCCGCGCGACCCTGGGGGAGACGGTGTTCCACCGGCGGATGCAGCTGATCCGGTGATCCGCCGTCAAAGCGTCTTTTCTTTGAAGTCCTTGCCGTCGTGGACGAGGAGCTTCGGCTTCTCGTCCGCGATCGTGTGGATGTTGACCGGACGGCTCCAGATCCGTGCGACGTTCGAGAGGGTGGCCCGCGCGTAGTTCAGATCGAGCTCCATCCCCTGGTAGTCGTGAGCCAGGAGGAGCTCGCCGCGGTTCTCGAAGTTCGCGTCCATCACATGGATGATCNGACTGCCGTGGTTGGTCAGGCTGGCCAGGAGCTGCGCCTTGACCGCCCGGAAGTCCCGGTCGGAGATCTCACGCCGGCGGGTCCGCTCGTTATACCGATGAACGAAGAGCTGGGCGCGGTCGCAGAACTCCGGGGTCAGGAAGGTGTCGATGAAGGTGACGTCGTTGTGCAGGCGCCGGACCTCGAAGATCTTCTCTTTGCCTTTGCCCGTGTGGGTGTCCCAGTGGAGCTTCTCTTCGTAGTCCTCGCATTCCTCCCAGGCCTTGCCGAACTGTCCGCGATCCCAGCGGCGCTCGATGTCGCGGAAGAGCTCGAGCCCCACCTTGTAGGGGTTGAAGTGGCCGGGCGCCATGGAGAAGACGCCCGAGCATTTCTCCGCATAGTCGATCACCTCGGACGCCAGCAGCACGCGCTCGGTCATGATCTTGGTGTGCCAGTAGCTGGCCCAGCCCTCGTTCATGATCTTGGTCTGCATCTGCGGCAGGAAGTAGTAGGCCTCGTCCCGCACGATTTCGAGGATGTCCTGCTGCCAGCGTTCGAGCGGCGCATAGCGGATGAGGAAGAGCAGGATGTCCCGCTCCGGGCGCTCGGGCACCTTCTTGCGACGCAGCCGCGCCTCTTCCAGCTTCTTGCGCTGCGCTTCCAGGAACTCCGGCGGATTGACGAACGACTCCAGATACTCCTTGGTCCGGATCCGGCCCACGGTCTCCACCGGCTCTTCTTCGACCTCCTCGTTCGGCACCGCGGTCGTTTCGAGGAAGACCCGGTTGGGGTCGATCAGGTTTTCCAGGGAGAGCGCGAGATCGATGAAGTCCTCGACCTTGTTCTGTCCGTGACGATCCATGAGCCGCCGCACGATGGTGCCGTGGTTGGCCATGGTGTCGACCATCTTGCGGTTGGTGTGGGCGAAGAAGATGTTGTTCTTGAAGAAGTCGCTGTGCCCGTAGACGTGCGCCATGACCAGCTTCTGGTCCACTTCCTCGTTCGACTCCTGGAGGTAGGCGATCGAGGGGTCGTTGTTGATGACCAGCTCGTAGATCTTGGAGAGCCCGTAGGTGTGGCTCTTCTTGAGCTGCTCGTACTCCATCCCGAAGCGCCAGTGCGGATAGCGCGTGGGGAAGCCGCCGTAGGCCGCGACTTCGTTGATCTGGTCGCCGGAGAGGAGCTCGAAGATCACCTCGAAGAAATCGAGGCCGTAGTCCTTGGCCACCCGGCGGATCTGATCGCGATGCTGGGTCAGGGAACGGGTCAGCGTCATCGTCACGCCCCCTTCCCGAGGAAGGTCTTGATCGAGCCGTAGATCCCGTCCTTGTCCGGGATGTTCGAGGTCGCGAGCTTGTCCTCGTCCTTGAAGTGCGACCGGAGATCCTTGAGGAACTGTCCGGATCCGTAGGGCGACTCGACCTGCCCGTAGCAGAAGAGGTTGCTGTCCGGGACGAGCCGCTCTTCGAGGAGCTTGAGGCAGAGCTCGGTGTCGCCGCTGCCCCAGTTGTCGCCGTCCGAGAAGTGGAAGGGATAGATGTTCCACTCGTTGGTGTCGTACTCGTCGTCCAGGATCTTCAGGAGGAGCTGATAGGCGGAGCTGATCTTGGTCCCGCCCGACTCGCGCAGGTGATAGAAGGTGTGCCGATCGACTTCGCGGGCGGCGGCGTCATGCACCAGATAGCGGATGTCGAGTTCCTTGTACTGGTGCCGCAGCCAGGTGTCGATCCAGAACGACTCGATCCGCACGATCTCCTTCTGCTCGTCGCCCATCGATCCGGAGACGTCCATGATGTAGATGATGACCGCGTTGGCCCGGGGCGAGGTGGTGGGGCGGCGCGCGCGATAGCGCATGTCGTCCTTGATCGGGATGATCTGCGGATTGCGCGGATCGTAGGTGCCGGTGCTGATCTGGCGCTTGAGCGCCCGCCGGAAGGTGCGCTTGTTGTGGCGCAGCGACTCGGGACCGGTCGTGCGGATCCCCGTGTAGCGATCCGCTTCTTCCTGGATCTGGCGCTCGCCCTTGGGCTCGATGTTGGGGAGCTCGAGCTCTTCCCCGAGGATCTGGGCGAGCTCCTCGAGGGTGATGTCCACTTCCAGCAGGTGCTGACCGGGCTGATCGCCGGCGTGACCGTGGCCGTCCCCGGGCTGCCCGGCGTCGGTGGCGTCGCCGACCTCGCCGTCTCCCTGGGCGACGCCGCCGCCCTGGTTCTTGCCGTGGCGGAAGCGGGGGAGATCGATCTGCGGGACGGGGATGGAGACGACGCGGCCGTCCTGGCGGCCGATCATCTCGCCCTGGGTGATGTACTTCTTGAAGTCGCGCTTGATCCGGCCCTTGATGATGTCCTTGAACCGGATGTGGTCGCGTTCGATTCTCAGAACCATTCCTTGTTCGATCCTTCCGTGGCTCGGTGGGTGGCGCGCCGGGTGTCATCTCGGGGAACGGCGCGCGCGCCTGCTTGCCGGACGGGTCGGCGCGCGCCTCGGCTTCGCTCACGCGAAGGGG
>JAGQHR010000317.1 GCA_020431745.1 Candidatus Eiseniibacteriota bacterium | reverse complement strand
GGAGGGGCACTGCCGTAGACGTTGTCCGAGTTGGTCGCGTTGTAGCAGTAGCCGACCGACAGCAACGTGTCACAGGCCACGAGGTCGTCGCTGGCGCCCCCGAGGTCCGGGTCCGACCAGATCGAGACATACGTGTCTTCGAGGGTGTTCCCACCCTTGTTGACGATCAGGAACTTCAGGAAGGCGACGTTCTCGAGCGGACCCGAGAGGTTGAACCCGAAGGTCGTTTGCTGGACCTCGACCCCCAGCGGCGCCGTCTGACCGGCATCGTTGTTGTGGGCTTCGGTATCCAGGTCGTGATAGACGCACCAGAGGGTCTGATCCCCGAGAACGCGCGGCGTGTTGTCGGCGTTGACCGGGGCGCCATCCTCGACCGGCCATTCGGCGTAGTCGGGATTCTCGGCGCCGTCCCCACGGTTGACCTTATAGGTGCGCCAGTGCGGGTTGTTCGCGTAGTCCGCGTCGTAGTCTCCGCCTCCGGTGATATTTCCGGGGACGGTTTCCCACGAGTACTCGTTGACGATGACCCGGGTCTCCCCGTTCACCTTCGCGCCCATCCACATTCCGGCGGCGAAGATCATTCCGTTGTCCGTCCCCTTGGGGTAGACGAGTCCGGAAACTCCGTCGGGAATGTTGTAGGCGAATGAGCCGTGGTTCGTGACGAACATGTCGAGGCTGTTGCCATCGAAGCGGGTCGAGCGGTCCAAATCCTGTGCAATGGGGCCCAACCCGGTCGGCGGCGCTGCTGACAGCGAAGACGCTCCCAGCATCGAAAGAGCCAGCGCCAGCGCCGCTCCTCCGCACGTCCAAGGTACTCGATTCATCGGTGTCCTCCATGATCCCGGCCGTCACGGCCGGCCGGCCGGGCGGACCCGGCCGGCTGTCCTTTGTCCGACTGTCGCTAGAAAGCGAACTTGAGCCCGAAGCGCACCATGCGCGGGATGCTGAAGTTGTTCGGGTTGTTCTCCGCAAACTTGTACAACGCGACCGCCTCCGGGCCGTTCTGCTGCGCCCAGATCCGACCTTCCTCGGTCGAGAGCCAGCCGGTCGAGTCGCCGACGCCGGAGCCGGTGTACACGAAGACGTCATTCTGGGTGTCGAGCAGATTGAGCACCCAGACATAGGCCTCCATGTTGAAGCCTCCGCCGACCGGAATCGAGCGCGAAGCCTTGGCGTCCACCTGGTAGGTCCAGGGACCGTACAGCGAGTTGAGCGGGCCACTGACCTCGCCGGCGAGGCTGCCGAGCGTGATCTCGTTCCAGGTGTAGTTCGGAGTGAACGGGAACCCGCTGGAAGCCCGGAAGAGCAAGTTCAGCCCGGAGTTGGCCAACGGGTAGAAGTCACCGAGACGCGGACCGGCCGCTTCGCCACCCCGGACGTCGAGGTTGACGGCCAGCTTGTGACGCTGGTCGAACGCGAGCGGAGCGGTCTGCTTCGGCTGTTCCTCGGCCTGCCAGGCGATGTTCCGCTGGGTCTGCGAGCGCGAACCCGTTCCCTTCGCGTAGGACAAGCTGTAGTTGATTCCGCCGGAGATCCCGTTGCGCTCCCGCATCGTCACGCCGACGTCGACTCCCTTGACGGTGCCGAAGTCGTTGTTCCGGTAGCTGGCAAAGCTCGACGGGTTGGATGGAATGTTCGAGACCTCGACGAGGTTCTGCACGTCCTTGTAGTAGGCCGTGACGTCGAGCCGGACATCCGGATTGAGGGCCCGGGTGATTCCGACCTCGTACGCGGTCGTCTCCTCCGGAACCAGGTTCGGGTTTCCGAACGCGAAGTAGTAACCGGAGAGGTTGACCTTGTACTCCAGGTACCGATAGCTCGTGTAGAGGTCCTCGAGGTTCGGCTGCTGGAAGAACTTGCCGTAGTTCGCGTGGAAGAGCGTCCCCTCGGAGATCGGGAACGCGAAGCCGAGCCGCGGCGACACCTTGTCCTGAGACTTGGAGCTGGTGAGGTCCGTCGGATCGAGGCTCGCGTCACCCTCGCGGGTGCCGAAAGGATTGTTCTCGTTCACGAGCGCGGGCGTCTTCGGATCGTAGTGGTCGTAGCGCAGACCGGCGTTGAGCACGAAGTCGTGATACTCGAACTTGTTCTGCGCGTAGACGGAGGCCACGATCGGGTGCTTGGTCCCGTCCTCGAAGCCGTTGATCTTCGTGTTGTCGGTCTCGTTCCCGAACTGGTCGTAGCCGTAGTTGACGACGTCGTCATACCCGACGGCGTCGCCGAAGATCGCCTGATGCGGGAACAGGTGGTTATAGAGCTTCAACGAGTGACGCTGGAAATCGCCACCGAACTTCAGAGTGTTGAACTCGTTCCACTGGTGCGTGGCGTCCGTGGCGAATCCCACGTAATTGGACTTCCGGATCAGCAGGTCATCCCACACATGCGCCTCGGTCTCGGGCGTGGCCGGGTTCTCACCCAGCCAGAAGAGCGTGGTCTCGTCGAACCGAGGATTCCCCACCGGCTTGAGCTCCCCATCCACGCTGTCGTAGCGGGCGTAGGCGAGCAGGTTGTCGAAGGCGAGGCCGTCGCCGCGGGTCCGGTCCGTCTTGAAGAAGTTGACCTTGAACTCGGCGAACGTCTTCTCGCCGAAGTTCTGGGTCCAGGTCCCGAAGTAGGACTGGTTCCGGTCCTCGTACCGAGGCGTGTGGTCGATGTTGAACGCGTAGGTGTGGAGGTACTCCTGCCAGTCGTCCGAGGATCCGAGGGTCCCGAACTTGAGGGCGGTCCCGGGGGTCACCTTCCAATTCACTTTCCCCTGCCAGGTGTAGCCGGCCAGGGTGTTGTTCGGAAGGATGCCGTCCTTCAAGGACGAGGGGGCTCCGTCGGGGATCGCGCTGGTGTCGAACTTCCGGGGGGACCGGTCTCCGTACCAGCGGCGCTCTCCGGAGGCGAAGAACGTGATGTCCTTATTGCCGGGAACGAGCGGGCCGCCGAGGGACACGTCGTAGACGTTGTAGTCGTACTTGGTGGCCCCCACCCAGTCGCCGGAGAGATTGTCCGTGACGAGGTCGACGGCGCCGAAGTAGTTGCTCCCGCCTTCCTTGGTGACGACGTTGACCGCACCGGACATGATCCGGCCGTACTCGGCGTTGAATCCGCCCGTGTGCACGACGACCTGCTCGACCGCGTTCGTGTTGATCGCGGTCGTGGAGTAGCCCGTCAGCGGATCCTGCTGGGAGAACCCGTCCACGAAGTAGGCCACCTCATTGGCGCGCCCACCCCGGACGAAAAGCACCGGGCTGTTCGTGGACTCGTTGCCCTGGAGCTCCGCCGCGGTGGACCCCAGGCTTCCGACGATCCCGGATTGGATCGAGACGGCATCCTGGTATCCGCGGGTCGGAAGCTTCTCGTACTGCTCGGAGTCGAGAATCCGCACCGAGGAGGTGGCGTCCCGCTGGATGAGGGGCCGTTCCGACTTCACTTCCATGGGCTCGACCGTCATCACCACCGTGGGCGTGAGGTTGAAGTCGACCGTGGTCGTGAAGTCGGGCGAGACGAGAATGTCGTTGAGGATCACCGGGGTATACCCGATGACGGTCGCCTGCACGCTGTAGGTCCCGGCGGGAACGTTCAGAACGGAGAATGATCCATCCTCCCCTGACGCTCCTCCCTGCGTGGTCCCTACGACGATCACGTTGGCGTTGGGGAGAGGCAGGCCGGAGTTCGCGTCTTTCACGATACCCGCCAGCTTGCCCGTCGTCCCCGCATGCGCGACGGACCCCACCAGAACGGCGAGGCCCAGACCCAGCATGCACCGGATCGAAAGCCTGTTCATGGACATAGAACCCCCTTACGTCGCTTCCTCGGACATCCGCTGTCCAAGGCCTTGGCGGATACCCATGTCGCCGATCAGGACAACCTCGAGACCTCGAGTGGGGCGAGATCCATCTCCCCCCTACCGTCCAAAACCTCACGGAACTCGAACGAGCCCTTGGGGTACCAAGACGGTTTGTCCTTTAGGCGTGCACCACCATAGGCCGCTCCAGCGAATGGTGTCAACCTAGGTTGATGAGCCTGGGAGACCTTTGGTCTCCGCTCCACGAGCGTCAATGTTTAGGGGAAAACCCTGAAGAGGCTCTGACCCGGCCAAGAGCGCTCGAAGGCGTCCCGCTCCATCTCCGGGGTAGATCGTCAGCCGTCGCCAGAAAGATAACTCCCGATCGCACTTCCGAGCCAATCTGAATATTCGGTCGAGGGTCCGACATTCGCTCCCGGGGGGCTCGATCCACCTCTGGAACGGCCGTCGCGAAAACGAATCCGGGTCCGCCGCTCCTACGCCAGGACGGCGTTCGAGGCTGTCCCCTGCCACGCCTTCCCCGGTGAAACCGTACCTCTTGGAATGACACGCTCACGCGCAGCCGCGTGAAGGAAGCCCACCACTTGCGGAAGGGCAGACCGCACTCCCGACGTTGCAGGGTGCCCGACAGGTGGAGCGCGTGGACGCCCGGAACGGGAAAGCGGCCGACTCCAGCCCACCGCTAAAGCGCTGCTGGAAGGCGATTTCTGGTGGGGGCCGGGGGGCGGACTGCCGATCTAGAAAAGGAGGCACGGCCGATGCACCGCAGTGGGGTTGACCCGGCGGGAGGGAATGGTTCCCGGCCCGCATACCCGTGCGCGCTCGGCCGGAAGGAGGCGTCCAACATGACCCGAAGTCTTCGCTTCTCCCGGGCGTGGCGACGGCGCCGCGCGCACCAGAATCGAGAGGGCTTCACCCTCGTCGAGCTGATGGTCGCAGTTTTCCTCCTCGCGCTCGGAATCCTGGGAATCTCGCAGGTCTTCGCGATCTCCAACCGGCACACCTCCAACGCGCGCCTGGAGACCGAGGCGAACAACCTGGCACAGGAGATCCGCGAGAAGATCCTCAGCGAGACGTTCGACGACATCGAGTCGATCTTCGACGGGATCGACACCGACAACGGAGCGTCCGTTCCGACGCCCGCTCAGGACTGGGCCGACCATGTCGAGAGCCGGCTCGGTC
>JAGQHR010000316.1 GCA_020431745.1 Candidatus Eiseniibacteriota bacterium | reverse complement strand
ATCGACTCCGGTCGCTGGTCCGACGCCTGGGCGTCGGTGCCGAGGTTCGGGTCGAGCGCCGGGTGCACGGGGGGATCACGGGTTGCGGGATCGTCGTCGCGGCCGATGAGACGCAACCCCATAGGGGGATGCCCGAGATCGAACCGCTGCTGAGCCGGGCCGCCTTTTCCACCGAGGTGGCCGATCGAGCGATCGGGGTCTTCCGTCGCATTGCCGAGGTCGAGGCCCGTGTGCACGGGGTCCCGGTGGAGGCGATCCATTTCCACGAAATCGGGGCCGTCGATTCGATCGTCGACATCCTGGCGACCGTACAGGCGCTGCAGGATCTAGCGGTGGGGGAGATCACCTGCTCTTCGATCCCGCTCACTTCGGGTCGGGTCCGTATGGCCCACGGTGAGCTGCCGGTCCCGGCTCCCGCCACCTCGATGCTCCTGACCGGGTGGCCGGTGCATCGGATCGACGGGGAGGGGGAGTTCCTGACCCCGACCGCCGCCGGGCTGCTCGCGGCTCTCGCCCGGCCCTCCGCATTTCCCGCCATGGAGATCGCCGCGATCGGATGGGGCGCGGGGACCCGGACGCATCCGAGTCTCCCCAACGTCTTCCGTCTCTGGCTCGGTGCTCCCGCGCCGTCGGCCCGGGGAGAACGCCCGTTCACCCCGGGGTTCCGCGTGGTCTCCGTGCTCGAGGCTCAGATCGACGACATGGATCCCCGATTCCTCGCTGCGGAGATAGAGCTCCTGCGGGCCGCCGGGGCCCGGGACGTCTTCCTGTCCGCCATCCAAATGAAGAAGGGGCGGGCCGGAACTCTTCTGACGGTCGTTTGCGATCCCGGACAGGTGGACGAGCTATCGACGATGGTCCTCCGCCACACGACGACGCTCGGAGTCCGTCAGCGAACGGAAGTCCGCCACGAAGTGGATCGGCAGGAAGGCTCGGTGGATACCCCGTGGGGGCCGGTGCGGATCAAATGGTCACGAAAGCCGGACGGGTGGGAAGCCCATCCGGAATCGGACGACCTCGTGGAACGCGCCCGTCGGGCTGACCTTCCAATCCGCATCCTGGTCGAGAGGGTCGCCCGGGAGATCGAACGTCTGTCCGCGCCCCGCGCAGACTGACTTCGGTCGGGGGAGTCCGTGCGCCCCCTGCCGCAATAGGGGTGGGGATGGCCCGGATCCCACAGATCCTGTTGACACATTGCAGAACGGGCCCCTAAACTGCTTGCAGATCGAAACCGCCGTGCTGGGCGGCTGGGCAGCGCTGGACCTACATCGACCAAGAGATCCCCCCTTCTTGCGAACCAAGCGAACGCTACTCGAGGTGAGGCATCGTCGGTATCAGCTTGTGTTTTCGCGAGCATTCGAAACCTGGGTCATTACGGGTCCAAGACAACGGTGAACGCAATTCGCTTTCCTGTCGGAGGAGCGCGGCGGCGGTCGCCGAAGTTGTTCGAGTGACTTCGTCTCGAGTTCCGAGCTCGGTGGAGCCGGACTGGGGAGTGAAGCGGTTTGTCCGAGCGGGTTCGGATCGTATCACCCGCAGCGAGAGATCCGAGCTCGTAGAAACAATGAACCACAACGGAGGCAGACAATGAGGAAGTGCTTTGCGTTGATGGCGGTGCTGGTCCTTGCCGGATCGGCGACTGTCACGCTAGCAAAAGAGGAAAGCCGATTGTTGCCGCTGGAACGCGTTCCGACCGGTGAAGAGGATGGAGCCCTGCGCTCGATCCCCGGTCAGATGCGCGGGAACGGCATCGACACCGTCTCCTACGGAGACGTGGCTCCGAACGGCTTCTCCATCTATGACGACGTCTGGGACTGGGACAACCCCAGCGGCGGCGGCGGTGCCCTGATGGGCTGGTACGCCACGGACGTCACCGAGCAGGCTACGGCTTACGGCCGCCAGATCACTGCGGCCAGCTGGGCCGGTCACGGCAACCAGGTCTCGGCCCCGATCCTCACCGGAACCGGTTCGCTCTGGATCGGTGCGTTCGAGGATCAGGCGAACGCCCTGTGCTGGGACCTCGGTCTCGGTTACGGAAACAGCTGGTGCCAGCGGGCGATCTCGCCGGTCATCTCTCTGGCGAGTGCGAACAACGTCACCGTGAACTTCAAGTACTTCAACGACACGGAGCTCAACTTCGACTACACGAAGGTGATCCTCCGTCGTTTGCCGAGTGGCGAAGAAACCACCCTCAGCCCGTTCGACGGCTTCACCGACAAGATCGGTCTGGCCACCGCGGGCATCCCGACGGGCGCGGCCTACGTCGGGCAGATCACCACGGGCGTGCTCCAGGGGTCGACGCAGTTCCAGCTCGTCTTCCAGATGGAGTCGGACGGTGGTTGGTCGGACGAGGACGGTCAGTACGCAACCGAGTATGGTCCGTTCGGCGTCGATGACGTCGTGTTGGGCGGGGGCGCGAGCGCCAGCTACAACTTCGACGCCAGCGCTCAGGGCTGGACCTTCCAGGCTTGCCCCGGAATCGGAAGCTTCTTCAACGTCGGCAACCTGGTCGTGAACAACTACGACATCCTCGATCCGTGCGGATGCGGGATCCAGAACAACCTCCTCGAGTTCCACGACGACAGCCTCGAGCACCCCTATGGTCAGCGGGTGGAAGCCCGCTCGAACATGACGGACGTGCTGGACATGGGGTCACGGCTCGCGGGGAATCCGGGTCAGCTCGAGATCTTCGCGGACTGGGATCAGTACTCTGTGATGCCGCGGGTGAACGGCGTGTTCTATCGTCCGGGTTGGGACTACTACCCGTTCGAGTGCGCCGTGACCGGAGCCATCGGTTGGTCCGGGCGCGTCGGCCAGAACGGCTTCTTCTACAATCCGGGTCCGGACTGCTCACTCAACCGGAACACCGCGACCTCCAACGGCGTTCCGCCGAGCTGTGAGCGGATCAAGTTCATCTTCGAGCTCTATGCTTCGTGCGACGGCTTCGGAATCCCGGAGAGCGATTGCACGAACCAGACGAACTTCACGCCGATCATCGACAACGTCCAGGTCCGTGGAACCAAGGTTCCGGCCGCACCGATCGTGGTGTTCTCGCCGTCGCAGACGGGAACGCGCTATCAGGACGGCTTCGCGCAGACCTTCACGCTCGATCCGAACGGAACCGGAAACGCCGATACGGACATCAACGTCAACTTCGGCCGCACGCCGCCGTTCGTTCTCGGAGACTCGCTCTTCGTGACCGGACCGGTTTCGACGCTCTCCACGATGTGGGAGGCCCGTCTCTGGTTCAAGGTCCGTCGGGAAGGCCCGGGCACCAAGCCGGCGCGCTACACCGATTGGAAGAACGATGTGGACGCGGTCAACGGCAACCCGAACCCGACGGTCGGATTCGCGTACGCGTGGATGGACTCGTTCCAGACCGCGAACGGAATCCCCGCCAAGAACTCCTTCGTCTCCTACTGCCGGGAAGACAACTGGTATCCGGGCGAGAGCGGCGAGTTCTCCGACGGGAACGAGATCATCCGTGACGGTGTGTTGGTCGCCGGAACCGCGATCGACTACTTCGTGACTTCGAACTACGTTGCGACTCCGAGCGAGAACTACTACCTGCCGGATACGACGGGTGGATTCTTCTTCGAGTTCGAGATCCTGCCGAGCTGGCGCAACGACGGCGGAACCCTCCGCTTCCCGTGCCTCCTCTACCTCGACACCAACACCGGTGCCGAGAACTTCGTCGAGGCGGCGTTGGCCGAGCTGGGTCTCGAGCACGACCGGTATGACTACAACGATGCCTCTTCCAACTGGAAGGCCCCGATGGCCCGCGGCTCGGCTCCGGCGAACAACGGTGTCCCGCTTCCGCAGCTCATGGGTTATCGCGGCATCATGCTCAATACCGGCGCGCTGCAGATTCCGATGTGGCAAGAGGACTACATCCTCTTCAACGACTGGCTCAACACGGTCGTCTGCGACGGTTCGCTCAATCGTCAGGGCATGATGTTCAACGGCGACAACTCGGCGGCGGGCGTCGCGGGCCTCTCGCCCACCTTCCTCGCCGGCGTCTTGGGCGCCACCTTCATCGCCGACGACTACAACGGCGTGTCGGGCGGTAACGACCAGAACTACTGCGTCCAGCTCGAGACCCCGCTCGGTGGCGGCCAGAAGTACGGCACCACCAACAGCCGGGGTTCCTACGACTACGATGCGTGGGGCAACTGGTGTCCGCAGCAGTTCCTCTTCGACGTCATCGGATCGACCAACGGCGGCGTGGGTAACCGCGCTTACGTGAACATTTCCGGTGGCGATACCAACTACAACCAGGTCGCTCGCGAAGTGGCCGGGACGTCCAACTACCGTGTGGTCATCGACGGTACGTCCTGGAACCACCTTTCCGAGCGGGACGCGTTGGACGAGTGCGTGGGCGACTCCGCGCACATCGTGACCGCGACCTTCAACGAGCTCGCTTCCGGCCTCGAGTGGATCTTCGGTGGCGCTGCCAACATCCCGTCGTTGTGCGTCAATCCGTGCAACATCGTGGACGTCGACGACCTTCCGGAGATCGGAAACTCGCAGGTCACGCGTCTCTATCAGAACTCGCCGAACCCGTTCAACCCGCGGACCGTTCTCCGGTTCTCGCTGGCGCAGTCGGGACCGGTCGAGCTGAGCATCTTCGACGTCAACGGTCGCAAGGTGCGGACGCTGGTCAGCGATACGCAGGACGCCGGACTCCACGAGGTGGTCTGGGACGGTACCGATGACGCCGGTCACCCGGTTGCGTCGGGCGTGTTCTGGAGCCAGCTCGAGACGACGGGCTACACGTCCAACAAGAAGATGGTCGTCCTGAGGTAGCTCCGGCACGGAGACACTTCGGACCGATTGTCCGAGACGGGGGGCGGATCCAGCGATCCGCCCCCCGTTTCTTTTCGGGTAGTTCCCCGTCAGGGAACGAGTTAAGATGCGCTGCGAGGCTGGTCGGGGCGCGGAACGATCCCCTTTCCACCCCGCATGATCCAAGGACCGACGCTCGG
>JAGQHR010000315.1 GCA_020431745.1 Candidatus Eiseniibacteriota bacterium | reverse complement strand
CAGCTCCCGCATCACGGGCGACCGGCCCACCAGCCGCTGGAACTGGCCGGTGCGGACGAGCTCACGGCGCAGATGCAGCACTTCCTCGCGCATGGCCGCGTGCTCGAGCGCTTTCAGGATGACGGTCTGGATCCGCTCCGGCTCGATCGGCTTCACCAGATAGTCGTAGACACCGCGCCGCGTCGCTTCGACGGCGCTGTCGATCGAGCCGTGCGCCGTCAACACGATCGTCGTCGTTTCCATGCCGCGTTCCCGAAGGTCCTGCATCAACTGCAGTCCGTTGCGACCGGGCATGTGCAGATCGGTGATGAGCAGATCGGGGTTGGAGACCATCGCCTTTTCCAAACCCTCGGCGGCATCGGGGGCGACTTCCACCTCGTGGCCGAGTCCGGTCACGATCCGCGAGAGTCCCTTGCGGATCGGTTCCTCGTCGTCGACCACCAGAATCTTGCGAGCTCGTTCCATCCTGAATGCCGCTCCTCAGCTGAGCTGCCTGCTGCGTGTCCATCGCTGTGTCGTCTTCCCGGCGTGTCCCGCTCCGGGAGGGAGGCGACGGCAGGATAGCACGGCTCCCACGACGACCCCTTGGTGGGGTGAGGATCTCCCGAACCATGGAGAAAAGAAACGGTGTGTAGATCCTCCCTGGGATCCGACCACTCCACGACGGGGTCCCAACGACCCATCTTGGGGCACAAGCCGTTTGTTTGCAAACAGATAGTCCGCAATGACCGCCAATGGCACGCAAGTTATCATCCTTATTGCATGCTCACGAGACTTTCGACGTTAAACCCGAGGACAAACGGTCGACCCCGGTTTGGGACCGATCTTTTGTTCGTAGGTGCGGCGCTGGCCTTGGCTGGGGTGCTGATGCTTTCCGGATGTGCGACCAAGGGGTTCGTCAGTGGCGAGCTCGAGGCGCTCCGGACCGAGATGCAGGCCAAGGATACGGAGCTGGCGGCCAGTCTGGACGAGGTCCGCAATTCGGCGAGCGAGGCTTTGGCCCGCGCCGAGCTGGCGGCCGGTGCGTCCGGCGAGGCCCGGGAACTGGCTCTCGGTCGGATGGGCTACCAGATCGCCGACACCTACGCGGTGGCGTTCGGGTTCAACAGTGCAGAGCTGACGCCGGAGTCGCGCGAGATTCTGGCGGAGGTCGAAGCCCGAGTCCGTAACCATCCGGAGTACCTGATCGACATCTACGGACACACGGACGCTTCGGGATCGGCCTCGTACAACTTGATGCTCGGACAGAAGCGCGCTGAAGCTGTCATGCGCCACCTCGTGGCGGACACACCTGCAGACTTGCATCGGTATGCAGCAGTGAGCTTTGGCGAAGAGAGCGCCGGCACGGACGCGGCGGGCAGCCGGAGGGTCGACGTGAACTTGATCCTGAGAGTCGCCCCGACCGAGCTGGATGCGATCACCGAGAATCGCTGAGAAAGTGTGACCGAGGGTCACCAAGGAGGTTTTGCTCGAGAGTCGGAGATGGGGGTGGATGACCGCGATTCCCACCGTGGACCGGACCTTGCGAGATTGATCACCATCGGGCCGCGGTCTCCACACCCACCTCGGACTCTCGAGCTTCAGAAGAGCGAGAATCTGCCCATAGATTCTTCACGGTAGGAGACTCCTCCCGGGAAGGGCGTCCTTGTCCATGCCCCGTCTACGCCCTGAACCGCGGAGGAGTCTTCGCTTTTTGATCTCCGTACCGTCCACGACTAAGGTCGCGTAACCCACATTCCGATAATCCCTTCACTGGGACCCCGTTCCCGGCTAGTATCGAAGGACACCCCTCCGTAGCCGGGGCTTGGCTTCCCCAGGATCGAGCTTGGACGGGCCCGAGGCCCGGCACGGTCGTGAATCAGGAACCGGTTCCATCGTCGGCAAGGAGGCCCCCGATGACTCTGACGTTGACTGACGTCCTGCTCGCCGTCATCGCGGTTTCCGCCGTCGTGGCTGCCGTGAACCTGGTTCGGACCGCCGGTCAGATCAACCGCTCCGCCACCGAGTTGGAGCGGATGATGCAAAGCCTAAGCCCAAGGGTCGAACGGGCCCTTCAGGAGTGCACGGAGCTGATGGCAGAGAGCCGCGCGGTGCTTCAGCGCCTCGATGAGGTCGGCCAGGACGCTTCCGCGGTCTCCGGGGAGGCGAAACGGGTGGTCGTCCCGATGATTCGAGATCTGCAGGGTCTTCGCGACGGTACCCGGCAGCTCGCGGCCGTGATGGAGGGGATCCGCGTCGGAGTGTCGGCGTTGATGCGGCGCCGGTAGCGAACGTTGCGCGTTCAGAAGCTCGAGATCTCGCCGGATCCATCAGGATTGCCCGGGTCGTTCGCAGGCCCTGATCGGGAACGGGACCACGAGAATCTGGATCCGGGAACGACCGGGAGCGTTTGATACACCCGGATCCCGGTCTGTAGACAAGAGGAGGTAGGAAAATGGCAAGCGAAGGCAGAGACACGGCATTGGCGTTCTTGTTGGGGGTGGTGGCAGGCGGCGTGACGGCTCTTCTGCTGGCACCGGATCGGGGAAGCGAGACGCGTCGGCGTCTGCGGGATGGAGCACGCGACCTCTACCAAAAGGGCGAGGGTTCCTTCTCGACGGCGAAGGACCTGGTCGGGGAACGCGCCCACGAGCTGGCCGATACGGCGAAGCACCGGGTCGACAACCTGACCCAGGTCGCTCGGAGCCAGGCGGGAGCCGTCCGCGAGGCCGTGAATGAAGGACGTGACGCTTACAAGCGTGAGCTGTCCCGCACCGAGACCGACTAGGCCGACAGCCCCGTTCGAATCCAGACTCGGAGCCCGCACCGGCGAGGACCGGCGGGCTCCGATCGTTTCCTCCCGGATTGCCTTCCGTTCGATCTCAGAGCAGCTCCGCTGCCAGACTGGCCAGCCGGCTTCGCTCGCTCTTGTTCAACGTGATGTGTCCGTAGATCGACTGTCCCTTGAAACGCTCCACCACGTAGGTAAGCCCGTTGCTCGACGCATCGAGATACGGATTGTCGATCTGGTAGGCGTCTCCCGTGAGCACGACCTTGGTGTCCTTCCCGGCCCGGCTCACTGCGGTTTTCACCTCATGCGGCGTGAGGTTCTGCGCTTCGTCGATCAGGATGAACAACCCCGGCAGACTTCGGCCTCGGATGTAGGTGACCGCCTCGATCTCGATCATCCCCGTCGCGAACAAGTAGTCGACCTTTTCGGACGTCTGCTCGAGTTGCGGATCGACCAGGAACTTCAGGTTGTCCTGCACCGGTTCCATCCAGCTCTCCAGCTTCTCTTCCTTCGTACCCGGGAGGTAGCCGATATCCCGTCCCAAGGGGATGACCGGGCGCGAAACCATGATGCGGCGATAGAGCTTCTTTTCCGCGACCTGATGCAGACCCGCCGCGAGGGCGAGCAGAGTCTTGCCGGTGCCGGCCTGTCCCAGCATCGTCACGAGCTCGATGTCGGGCCGCAGCAGCAGCTCCAGCGCGAAGTGCTGCTGGAGATTGAGGGCCTGGATGCCCCAAGGGCGTGCTTCGTAGTGCTTGAGCGACTCGATCTGGCCCGTGTCGGCGCGATAGATACCGAGCGCGGTCTGCTTGCCGTTCGATTCGTTGCGGAGCAACACCCCCTGGTTCGGGTAGAACGGGCCGTCCAGCTTGATTGCCTTGTTCTGGTAGAAAAGATCGATGTCCTGTCCCGTGCAGTCGATCTCCGCCCATCCCGTGTAGAGCTCGTCGAAGTCGATCCGGCTGCGCTGGAGATCCTCGGCCTGGAGCCCCAGGATCTCTCCCTTGACGCGGGCGTTGATGTCCTTGCTGACGAAGATGATGTTGACGCCGTTCTTCTCCAGGAAGAGACCGGTCGCCAGGATGCGGTTGTCCGGGATGTTGCCGTCCATGCCGCGCGGGAGATGGTCAACGTAGTCGTCGACCATCACGAACAGCTTGCCGCCCCCCGGAAGTGCGACCCCCTGCGGCAGACTGCCTTTGCCCCGCAGCTCGTCGATCGTACGGATCACGTAGCGCGCGTTGCGCCCGCGTTCGTCGTTGCCGCGCTTGAACCGGTCCAGCTCTTCGAGGATGTCGATAGTGAGGATGATGTTGTGCTCGTCGAAGGCGAGCAGGGCGGTGGCATCGTGGAGGAGGACGTTGGTATCGAGAAGGTAGCAGCGGCCGGCGAGCGCTCCGAGATCGAACCCGTCGAGCGTTCCATCCATGGATCATGTCTCCGTGTTGTCTGTGGGCGCGTGGTTGAGGAAGCCACACTAGAACCGGCTCCCGGACGGGTCAATAGAGGGTCTGCCCGCCGGGAAATCGGATGTTTTTTGGTTGGGGGATAGTCCCTGTCTGGGATATCCTGGGTTGCGGTCTGCCCGACTGTCGTTTTGGAACTCTGAAGTTTCCCGCGGCGCCCGCCTCGGGAAGGAGGTTCGATGCGACATCGGAATGCAGCCTTGCTTGCGTTCGGCGTTCTCGCGCTGGCGCAACCCACCCGAGCAGCGACCGTTCAGTACACGGACGTGCTCCCTCTGACCACGACCAACTGGGCAGACGTGGCTTCGGTCCCGAAGTTCGATCCCGGGCTCGGCGTGCTCACCAGCGTCACCTTGGAGCTGGCCGGCCATGTCGAGGGAAGCGCCGCCTTCGAGAGTCTGGACGCCCAAGCGGCGACCGTGACGATGAACCTGGCGGCGGAGATCGAGATCCAGCGACCCGATCTGTCCACGCTCGTGACCGTGCTTCCTTTGGCGACGACCGTCGACAACGTGGATGCCTTCGACGGAGTGATCGACTTCGCCGGCGCATCGGGACGCTCCTACGATGACCTCGCGGGGGATGACACCGACGCGTTCTACACGACGGCTCCCGGAGACCTCGCGCTCTTCACGGGACAGGGGATGATCGATCTGCCGGCGATCGCGACCGGGGCTTCCAGCGGCTCGGGAGCGGGGAACCTGATTCTCCAGTTCGGGACCTCGGCGTCGGCCGAGGTGCCTCAATGG
>JAGQHR010000314.1 GCA_020431745.1 Candidatus Eiseniibacteriota bacterium | reverse complement strand
CCATGCCCTGGAAGAAGACCGCCATCATCCACGCGGTGAGATGGTACTCGGCGATCCTCCCGGCGAGCGCGCCTTCGATGAGGAAGCGGAGCTCCTCGCGCGTGTGCCTCCCACCACTCCGTTTCTTCAGGATGATCGACTTCGCGTTCACGAATGCACCTCGGGGGACGGAACGAAATCGGAGGCGGTCCACGGCCCGGTCCGTGCCCGCTGCGTGGCCAGACAGATCTGCGCCCCGGGCGCGAAGCGCAACAGCGCATCACGGCATAGTCCACAGGGAGGAGTAGGTCGGTCGGTCGCCGTGAAGACGACGACGCCGATGAGCGGAGCCCCTCCTCGCGCGCGCCAATCCGCGAGCGCGACCCGTTCGGCGCAGACTCCCAGAGGGTAGGCCACGTTCTCGAGGTTCGCCCCGACGAAGACACGCCCGGTGCGGTCGACGAGGGCGGCGCCGACGTGAAAGCCGGAGTATGGCGCGTGAGCCCGGCGGGCGGCGTCGCGCGCGGCCCGGGTCAGAGCGCTCCACGGAATCGACATGATGCGCATGGTAGCTCAGAACTCGCCGCGTCTCCATGTTGCCGCTACCATGGGAGCCATGTCCGATCCACCATCCGATCCCGATCTCGGATTCGAGTCCATGCTCGCGCTCTGTCGCACCCTTCGGGGTCCGGAGGGATGCCCTTGGGACCGTGCACAAACGGTGCGGAGCCTGGCACGCTACCTCGTCGAGGAGTCGTTCGAGGCGCTGCAAGCTGCGGAGACAGCCCCCGGGGAACAGGTCGAAGTCGAGCTCGGCGACCTCGCCTTCGTGCTCGCCCTGACCCTGATCACCGCGGAGTCCGAAGGGGGAACCGCGCCCGCAGCGGTGCTGGCGCGCGCGATCGGGAAGATCCGCCGTCGCCATCCCCACGTCTTCGCCGACGCCGAACCGCAAACCACCGCCGATCTCTGGCGGCTGTGGGAGGCGAACAAGCAGGAAGAAACGGGCGCGTCCGCGACGATCGGCCACCTGACGGAACCGGACCCCGCCCTCCCCGCGCTCATCCAGTCACGCAAACTGCAGGAACGGGCGGCCGCCGTCGGCTTCGACTGGCCGCAGATCACGCCGGTGATCGAGAAGATCCGGGAAGAGCTGGGCGAGCTGGAAGCGGCCCTGGACTCGGACGCGGATCGCCGGGAGGAGCTGGGCGATCTGCTGTTCGCGACGGTCAACCTGGCCCGTTTCCTCGACGTCGACCCCGAGGCTGCACTGCGGAGCGCGAACACCAAGTTCCGGCGGCGATTCAACGCGGTGGTGGATCGTGCCCACACGACCGGGCGAAATCCCGAAGACCTCTCGCTCGCGGAGCTGGACGATCACTGGGAGGCGGTCAAAAAACAGGAGAGGGGTTGAGGGCGAGCGCGGAGTCGCTGAGCCACGGCCACCGGCAGCTCGGGTGAAATCAGCGAATCGGCATCCCGAGGCGGGAGATCGGAGGAACGACCGACACAGTCCCGGGACCGCGTCGGTCGTCCGCGTGGTGCATCAGGCCTGGCTGAGACCCGGATCCAGGAACAGGATCAACCGGGCCGGCTCGGTTCCGGCGTTGCGCAGCGAGAAGTGCTCGTCCATCACCGCGTGCAGGCTGTCTTCGAGATCGAGCCGGTATACGGCGTCACCGATCCCCAGCTCGACGGCCCCCTGGGCACAGATGCACGCGACATCGACCGGCTCCGGCATTCTCGAGACCCGGCCGTTGGCGCCCGGATCCAGCGAGATCTCGACTCCGTAGAGACGACCTCCGAGAATCCCGGTCGTCAAGCCGTCGACCTGGATCCCGGTACCGGCGACGTCGAAGACCGCGGGATCGACCGCCGGCCGCTGGGACATCGTCGTGACCCGCACTTCATCCAGCTCCCGCTCTTCGATGAAGTAGCTGGGATCCTTCTCCAGCGCGTGGGCGATCTGGATGAGCGCGCCGATCGTGGGCGAGGTTCGCCCCCGTTCGATTTCAGAGATGTGTGTAGAGGAAAACCCCGAAGCGCTTTCGACATCACGGAGCGTCTTGTGCTGCTGTTGCCGCACATGACGAATTCGCATCCCGACTTTTTCTCGGCTCAGCATGGCTTCCATTCCCCCCAAGCCTAAATGAAGAGCTTCGGCCGCACGCTCCAGAGCGTGCGCACCGGTTCAGAGCTCAGATTCCGGATCTGGTGCGACTGGGTCGCTTTGAAGTGGATCGTGTCGCCGGCACGCAGGACATGCGGGCGATCATCGACGGTCACCTCGAGGAAGCCGTCGAGCACGTAGCAGAACTCCTCACCACGATGTCCGGGAACCGTGTCCATGACGCCGTTTCCCGCGATCGTCGCGTAGAAAACGGACATCTCGGAATTCGCGTCGCGGTTCGTGAGCGGATCGATCTTCACCGCACCGTCGTTCATCACCAGCGAGCGGGCCTGACCGCGCTTCTGGACTTTGAGCTCTTGGAGCGGGGGGATGTCGATGAGATGGGATGGGGGAATCTCGAGTGCGGAGGAGATCTTTTCCAGAGCACCGATCGTGGGAGAGGTTTTCCCCCGCTCGATCTCCGAGATGTGGGGCGCGCTGCCTCCGACCTTCGCCTCGATCTGTTTGAGAGTCAGACTTTTTTCTTGCCGAATGCGGCGAATCCGCCGCCCCAGTAGCTTACCGATCGCTTTGGCCATTTGGCTCCCTCCTTGAGTCGCCGAACGGGAGTGTCGCTACCGGATGTAGTTGCAGCCGTCGCCAGCCTCATTGAAAAACTATGCCTTCCCGTCCTGGATGCGAACGATGCAGTCGGTGCCCCATGAGCGGGGATCCTTCCCCACTTCCTGCGCCCCGTTCGCAGACCTGACTAACTGACTCCAAGATAAGAGATTCCGTCAAATCCGACAATACTGAACCGATTCTCAGACCTCGTCGGGTGCCCCCGCGCACGTCCGCGGGGGGCGCGAACCGCCAGAGCCGCAATGATTTAGATATGGCGTTCAAAATCCACCACAGCGGCCAAAAAAGTGGGGGCCGGCGCGCAACCCGGCGGAACCTAGGCACGATAAGCGCTGTGATCCGAGTTCGTCGGGTCGGAAACGGACATCTGGACGGGGGTGCGGGTTGACCGGTCACGAGATTCCCCAGTATCATCGAGGTTTGCCGCTGTCGCATGGACGCGCGCAGCACACCCTCCCAGGACGGGAACGTCCAACTCCGGTGTCCGACCTGCTGCCGACCGAGAGCGCCCAGAATGCGACACCGATGCCGACGAGGAGCCCCATGCAGCTCATGCACACGCGCCTCCACGGGCTGACCCGGAAGAAGTCGGGCGGATCATCGCACCCGGCGATCCTCCAGGCCCTGGGTGCCGCCCTCGCCCTCGCGGCTGTGGTCGCCGGGGTGCGGCTCATCGACGGCTCGATCACGTCCAGCTCGGCTCAGAGCACTCCCCCGTTGGATGCCGACGGATGGAGGAGCTGGCTCTCCGACGTCGGTGTGGAGGGAAACCTGCACGGCACGCCGATCTGGCAGGCGGACCTGCAGCAGCGTCCTGAGGCGACGGAAGACGCGGCTCCCGCCCCGGAAAAGGCGCATTTCATCCGGGTGGACATCACCGGATACTGCAGCCGGGTCGAGGAAACCGATGCCGACCCGTTCGTGACCGCGATCTGCACCGTGACCGGCACCGGCGTCATCGCCCTCAGCCGGGATCTCCTGCGTACCTTCACTCCGGGCGCTCCGTTCGACTTCGGCGACAAAGTGCTGCTTCCCGGCGTCGGAATCTTCAGCGTCGAGGACACGATGCATCCGCGGTGGCAGCGGCGCGCCGACATCTGGTTCCCCAACCTCGATCTCGCCTACGCATGGGGCCGGAGGGTCGGATTCCTCACGCGGGTGGACGGGGACACCCCACTCTTCCCGACCGAACCGGCGGTGGCCCAGGCGCTGCCCCGAAACTGAACCGGACGCGCCGAAGCCCGCGAGCGTCCGCTTTCTCTAGTCCGCCCCCTCGAGTAGCCGAAGATAGCTTTCGTACCGTGACGCGGCGATTTCTCCCGCCGCGACCGCAGCCGTGATCTCGCAGCCGGGTTCGGAGCGGTGACGGCAGTTTCGAAACTGACAATCGGTCCGAGTCGCGAGCTCCGGAAAGCAGATCGCGAGGTTGTCCGCGGAGAGCCCCCACGGCTGGATCGACCGAATCCCCGGGGAGTCGATGACCGCACCTCCGAATGGAAGACCGACCCAGCGGGTTCGGGTCGTAGTGTGCACACCCTTTCCCGTCGCCGTGCTGATCTCGGAGACCGCATGGTCCGCGTCGGGCGCGAGGACGTTGAGCAGGGAGGTCTTGCCCACACCCGAGGGGCCCAGGAGCAGGCTGGAGCGCCCTCGCAGGTGCCGGCGGAGCTCGTCCAGCCCTTCCCCCGTGTGTGCGCTCACACGGAGCACGGGATACCCCACGGTGACGTAGAGGTCGGCCGGATCCGGATCCATCACACCTTGATCGCACTTGTTGAAGACCAGGAGCGGGGGGACCCGGGAAACCTCCCCCAGCACGAGCAGCCGGTCGCAGCCGCGGGCATTGAATCGCGGCCGCCCGTAGCAGACGACCACGACCAGCCAATCGAGGTTGGCAGCCAGGACGTGTTGGATCGGGGCGCGCGACTCTCCGGGAGCCGTTCGGGCGACCTCGTTGCGACGGGGCAGGACGGCCTCGAGCACGGCGACGCCCTCGCCCGCAATGATCCGGACGTCGTCTCCGACCGCGACGACGTGCCGTCGATTCCGGGGACCGCTCTTGAGCTGACCCGGCACGAAGGCGGTCACGACTCCGTCGGCGAGGGCGACCTCGACCTGTCCCGGTCTCACCCCGATGATTTTTCCCTCGCGAGGGTGCGCCATCGTCGAACAGCATGAAGGAAGGCGGCGGACTCGGGAACCCCCGCGCGCGACCGAAGGAGCTGGGATGTCCGAACGAGCCCCGGAGTCCGGAACCGGGTTGCAACGCTGGATTCGTCAGGGCG
>JAGQHR010000313.1 GCA_020431745.1 Candidatus Eiseniibacteriota bacterium | reverse complement strand
CGAATCCCGGCGGAGCGTTTCTCCGGGGATGATCCCCGAGGGAGAACCGCTCCGCTGATGGAGCGACCCTGGCTGCGGCACTACCCCGCCGGCGTTCCCGCGGACGTCGCGCTGCGCGAGGTCACCCTTGCGGATCTCTTCGTCGAGACCGCGCGGGCCCACGCGGAACGCGACGCCCTCTACTTCCTCAATCGCTCGACTTCCTTCGGGGATCTCGCCCGGGACGTCGACGCGCTCGCCGCGTCCCTTTCGCAGCTCGGAGTCGCTCCGCGGTCGCGGGTGGCGATCCAGATGCCCAACCTTCCGCAGACCGTGATCGCGTTCCTGGCCGTTCTGCGCCTGGGCGCGGTGCCGGTCATGACCAATCCGCTCTACACTCCGCGCGAGATCGAGCATCAATGGAACGACGCCGGGTGCTGCGCGGCGGTGGTCATGGACTATCTCTTCGAGCAGAAGCTCGCGTCGCTGCGGGATCGACTACCGATCGAACACTTCGTAATCGCGCAGATCCCCGACTATCTGCGATTCCCGCTCCGGCAGCTCGCGCGCCTCAAGCTGCGGCGCGCCGACCCCCCGTTGATCGCGGGGCTGCCGCCGGGAAGTGGGATCCACGTCTTCACAGACTTGGTTGCGCGGGGCGGATCTCCGCCGCCGGTCGCACTCGATCTCGATGCGCCCGCGCTCATTCAGTACACCGGGGGAACGACCGGCGTCGCGAAAGGAGCCGTGCTCACGCAACGCAACCTGACTGCGAACGTGCAGCAACTGGCGGCCTGGTTCCCGGCCTTGCGAGCGGGGGAGGACGTCTTCCTGGCCGCCCTTCCATTCTTCCACATCTTCGGAATCACCGCGGTGCTGGGGCTCGCCTGCCACACCGGTTGCGCGATGGCGCTCGTGCCCGACCCGCGTGACACCGCTTCGGTCGTCGAGGCCCTGGAGAAACGTCGGGTCACTCTGATGCTCGCGGTTCCGGCGATGTACGGGGCGATCCTGCGGCGCGCCAAGGATCGGGCGCGCAATCTGCGCTCCATCAAGTACGCCGTTTCCGGGTCGGCGCCGTTGCCCGCGACCGTGCAGGCGGAGTTTCACGAGCTGACCGGTGCGACGGTCGTCGAGGGCTACGGACTGACGGAAACGTCGCCCGTGACGCACTGCAATCCGATCGGAGGCGTGGTCAAGAACGGGACGATCGGCGTGCCCATCCCCAACACGGAGGTGCGTCTGGTCGACCCGGAGGACGTCACACGGGACGCCGATCCCGGTCAACCGGGGGAGATCGTGGTCCGAGGTCCCCAGGTCATGCAGGGGTATTGGAACCGTCCGGAAGAGTCGGCCGCTTCGCTGATCGGAGACGGCTGGCTGCGGACCGGGGATCTCGGCTCGATGGATGCCGACGGATACTTCCGGATCGTCGGTCGCCAGAAGGACATGATCAAGGCCTCGGGGTTCAACGTCTATCCAGACGAGGTAGATCACGTGCTGTCGGATCACCCTGCCGTGGCCGAGTCCTGCACGATCGGCATTCCCGACGAGCACCGTGGAGAAACGGTCAAGTCGTTCGTCGTGCGCGCGCCGGGATCTCCGGTAACGGCGGAAGAGTTGCTGGCGCACTGCCGGGAGCATCTGGCAGCCTACAAGGTGCCCCGGGAGATCGAGTTTCGCGAGGACCTGCCCCGGAGCGCCGCGCTCAAGCTCCTGCGGCGGCAGCTACGCGCCGAGGAGCTGGCGCGCCGAGGCGCCGGGGCGTCGGACGGATCCCAACCAGGAGGCGACAGTTGAAGGAAGCCGCACGGACCTTGCTCGAAGGAATCGTCGACTACGCGGGGCTGTTCCCCCCTGCGGAGCTCGAGCTGGCTCCGGCCCTCGAGAACTATCTCGCGTATCGGCGCGGTTCCGCGTCCTGGATGCTGGGGCGATTCGTCTGTCCGGTGGGTCGACTCGATGCGTTGGGTCGGGCCCTTCAGGGCGAAACTTCTGCGCAGCCCGTGCGCGTGTCGGCCATTCCGCGACCGCTCGGATCGATGGAGGATTTGGGGACGCAGTTCCACTCCGATCTGATCCAGATGCATGGCCTCTATGAACGGACGATGGGTCGGGCGGTCGTCGAGTGCGTCGAGCTCCGACTCCCCGCCATGGCCGGGAGCAGCCTCGAGTCCGCGCGGGCCGCGGTGGATGCGATCGCGCTGCAGGTCGTAGAGACAGGCACGCACGCCGAAGGGACCGGTCGCCCGCTGCTCGAGCTGTACGTCGAGCTCGCGCTGGGATCGGCGCTGGGAGACGCGATCGGTTTCGTCGTCGAGGCGCTGGCCGGAAGGCCGGGCATGGGATTCAAGCTGCGTTGCGGAGGGCTCACCCCCGATTCCGTTCCCGACTCGTCGGTCGTCGTGCATGCGTTGACCGCGTGTCGCGATCACGGTGTCCCCTTCAAGGCGACCGCGGGCCTCCACCATCCGATTCGGCACCGGGACTCGTCGATGGAGGTCCTGATGCACGGCTTCCTCAACGTCTTCGGGGGTGGGTTGCTGGCCCATGAAGCGCATCTGGATTCCGTCCTCCTGCACGAGATGATCGAGGGTCAGGACGCAGCGGATTTCGAGATCGACGACGCCGGCTTCCACTGGCGTGGGCACACCGTGAGCCCGTCGCGCATCCGGACGATGCGCCGCTGGGTGACCTCGTTCGGAAGCTGCAGCTTCGACGAGCCGGTAGAAGACTTGCGCGCGCTCGGCTGGATCTGAGCACGCCCCGCCCGCCGGACGGGCGATTCGGAAGGGAGACCCATGACCTCGACGACCGACCCTGCGCTTCGTTCCTTCGTGCCCGTCGCGCCCGATTCGGACTTTCCCATTCAGAACCTGCCCTACGGCGTCTTCGAGACATCCGGTCCGACCGCGGCGCCGGGGGAGACGCCGGACGCGAGGGTCGGAGTCGCGATCGGGGACCACGTGCTCGATCTGACGGCTCTGGAAGCCCACGGCGCGATCGGTACGGGGGGACGCCGTTGGTTCGGCGAGGGGTCTCTCAACGCGTTCCTCTCCGCCGGACGCTCCGTCTGGTCCGAGATCCGCAGCCAGACGAGCACGCTCCTGCGTGAGGATACCGCGACGCTGCGCGACGACTCGACGCTCCGCGCGCAGGTGTTGCGGCCCTTGAACGCAGTGCGGATGACGCTGCCTGTCCGGATCGGCGGGTACACCGACTTCTACTCCTCGCGCGAGCATGCGACCAACGTCGGAACGATGTTCCGGGGCGCCGAGAACGCGCTGATGCCGAACTGGCTGCACCTGCCGGTCGCCTACCACGGGCGTGCGAGCTCGATCGTGGTGAGCGGGACGCCGGTGCGCCGGCCCCGGGGACAGACGAAGGCGGACGAGGCCCCGGCTCCGTCTTTCGGTCCCACGCGGCTGCTCGACTTCGAGCTGGAAACCGGCTTTTTCGTCGGGCCGGGCAGCGCTCTGGGCGAGCCGATTCCGATCGAACGGGCCGAAGAGCACATCTTCGGGATGGTGCTGGTCAACGACTGGAGCGCGCGGGACATCCAGAAATGGGAGTACCAACCGCTCGGTCCGTTCCTCGCGAAGAACTTCGCGACGTCGATCTCTCCGTGGGTCGTGCCGCTCGAGGCGCTGGAGCCGTTTCGGTGTCCGGGGCCGGTGCAGGAGCCGGAGCCGCTGGAGTATCTGCGCTCGACGCGGCCCCAGTCGTATGACATCCGGTTGGAAGTGCTGCTGAAGACGAAGACGATGTCCACGCCGCACCGGATCACGCTCTCCAATTTCAAACATCTTTATTGGACGATGGCGCAACAGCTGGCGCATCACACGATCACCGGCTGCAACATGCACCCGGGCGACCTGCTCGCCTCGGGCACCATCAGCGGGCCGACCAAGGAGTCGCGGGGATCGATGCTGGAGCTGACCTGGCGCGGCACGGAGCCGATCTCGCTGCCGGGCGGTGAGGAGCGCAAGTTCCTGCTCGACGGTGACGAGCTGCTGATGCGCGGGTATGCGCAGGGCGACGGATACCGCGTGGGGTTCGGCGAGGTCAGCGGAGTGATCCTCCCCTCCTGATCGCAGCGGCCGGTATCAGTCCCGAGATCGACCACGGTCCGGGTAGTCGGACGCGCGGCTCGTAGATCGACTTGTCGTGTAGGAAAAATCGCCCGGCCGTGGACCGCGGACAAGAATCCGACGGGGAGTCGACCGGGAGCAGGCGGGAGCGGACGGGAAGCGGACAGGACGGGCGACTATTCCTCGCGGAACATCTCGTCGTACCTGCCCGTGGCGAGCAGTTCGTCGAACCGCCGCGCGATCTCCTCGACGAGCTCGGCGTCGACGCCGTGATCCATCCACAGACCGACGTGATCGTCATAATACGCGACGTGCACGAGCTGTTCGCCGATCCGGAAGGCGAAGGATCCGCCACCGTTCTCCTCGGGGGCCGGCGTCGCGCTCAGATCGTCCCGGAGAAACCCGATCACCACGTCGAGCATCGCCGGGTCGACGGGGAGCACGCGATACTCCCGATAGCTGCTGTACGGTTCGCGCCACACGGACCCATGGTAGGGGAGGGGGACGACGTGCTCGCGGACGACGAGCCGCTCGTCGAGGGCGGCGTCGGGCTCCGCGGCCGTAGGTTGCGCAGCCGGAGGTTCCCCGGTCGGGGGTTGTGCAGCCGGAGGTTCCCCGTCCGGAGGTTGCACAGCCGTAGGTTCCCCGGCATCGGTGTCCGGGCCGAGGTTCTTCCATTCCCAATAGTGATCGACCCAGGTGGCATCCAACTCTTCCCAGCTGTTGTAGCGCATGATTCGCCGGTCGATCGGCACGACGTAGGCGCTTCCACTCGGGATGTGCATCACGCAGAGCACGGGACGGTTCTCATCGTCCGAACCGTAGCGCACGAAGCTGTGCCGGCTGGGCGAGAGCGCGAGGGGCGGCTTGAACCCGTTCAGATGGACGCCGGACGGCAGTGGGCAGGTGGTCCACGTCAATGACCGGGTGTCGAGGACCGTGCGCTGCGCCAGCAGGATC
>JAGQHR010000312.1 GCA_020431745.1 Candidatus Eiseniibacteriota bacterium | reverse complement strand
GCCCCGGACCATTCCTGTCCCTGCAAGACCGACCCATGGGCAGCAGTCCCCGCGAAACCGGCCCGCGCACACTTTGCATCCGGTTTCTACGGATGCATGACACATATCGACCCGCGAATCCGTGTCCCAGAACGAGACCGAACCCAGTGCATCGTTGGATTCCGGAGGGAAGCATGCTCTCAACACACACGAACGATCGGACGGTTTGCGCACCACAAGACGGGCGCCTTGGTTGCGAGTGGAATCGTGCCTCGCTCGCAACGCTACTGGCGTCCATCGTGTTGCTGGTTGGGCTCGCCCCCGGCAGTGCGCTGGGCTCGGGCGTCGCAACGACTCCAGCCTGGACGGGGCAGAACTATCTCTCGGGATCAAGGTTCGGGGCCTCTGTCGCGTCCGCCGGGGACATCAACGGAGACGGTTTCGACGATGTGATCGTGGGGGCACCGTACACTCCGGTAAACGAGCACACGAATGGTCACGCCTACGTCTACCTCGGATCTGCCGCCGGCCTCGAGGCCTTTCCCACGAACGATCTCTACGGTCCACCGGCACGTCCTTCTGACTTCGGATTCTCGGTCGCATCCGCTGGGGACGTGAACGACGACGGTTTCGATGACGTGATCATCGGCGCCCCGCGATACGACGCGGGCGACGGTCCCATGGGAGCGGTCTTCATTTACCTCGGGGCCGCCGACGGCGTCCTAACCGCGGGTCCCGTGTACTTCGGCGAGCAATTGGGTGCCGAGTTCGGCCGATCGGTCTCCGGTGCCGGTGACGTCAATGGCGATGGGTTCTCTGATTTCGTCGTGGGCGCACCCTACTTTCTGACGGGGGACGCCGTAGCTGTCGGCAAAGCCTACGTATTCCCGGGCAGCATCGACGGCGGTGCCTGCTGCCCGGTGTGGACGAAAGAAGGCGAGCAAACCGGCGCGGCGACCACCACGTACTACTACTTCGGATACTCGGTTGGATCGGCTGGCGATGTCGACGGCGACGGCTACTCCGATGTCGTGGTGGGCGCACCCCAGGTAGGGTCGGCCGGGCGCGCCTATGTCTTCAAAGGCTGGTTTCTCGGGATCGAGTCCTCGCCCTACTGGACCGCGGATGGCACTGGCTTCTTCGGCTGGTCCGTTGGCACAGCAGGTGACGTCGACGGCGACTCATTTGACGACATCATCGTAGGGGACCCTTTCGACGGCAACGGACGGGTCCATGTCTTCCATGGCGACCCGGGGTCGATGGGGGGCGCGGCGTGGTCCGAAAGCGGTGGCCTCTCGGAGGCCGGATTCGGTGGATCGGTCGCCACCGCGGGCGACGTAGATGGAGACGGACGCGACGATATCGTTATCGGTGCAGGGGGATCGAGTAACGGAGAAGCGGCCGAGGGGCGAGCGTTCTTCTTGCAGAGCCCTTTGGACACGAATCCCGGCGGTACGCGCTGGCAATTCGCGGAGGGCGGGCGCGCCTTTGCCAACCTCGGTGAGTCCGTCGCCACGGCTGGGGATGTGAACGGCGACGGGCTGGCGGACGTGATCGTGGGGGCTCCTGGACACGAGGGGGGGCGCGCCTATGTCTACTACGGCTGTTCGGGTGTATGCCCCGTGGTTCAGGACCTGGGCGTCGACTTGTTCGACTGCAACGGGGATCTCGTCACTTCCGCGGGTGGATCATGGATGGGCGCAATCCGTTGCAGCGATGGCTACTTCGTCTTCGATCAGACCACGTCGGTGGTCATCGATGCCGAGCTCCCCGAAGGAGCGAGCCCCGGAGACGGCATGCACGCGTCGGGAAACATAGGCGGTGCGGATCACTTCATCGTGGGCACCGATATCGGCCTCGCCCATGCGTTCGATGCCAACGGCAATCCCATGCAAGGATGGCCGGTCGATCTCGGCACCGACGCGCCGGTTCGTGTGGCGATTGGAGAGCTGGGGCCGTTGGGCGAGCCCTCCATCATCGTCGCAAGTGGTTTGAATCTCTCCGCGCTCGACATCGACGCCCAAGTCGTTCAGACCTTCGCGTCGTCGCAGTTCGGATGGGTTGGCCACGCGATCGCCGACGTCGATGGCGATGGCGAGAACGAGATCGTGGCGGTGAGCTCCGACGCTGTCGCGGTTTTTCGGTTGGAGGATAGCGAGCCGATACACTGGTCGTTGCTCGAGCAAGGAAGACCGGCCGTCGGCGCACCCTCGATCGCCGACCTCGACGGAGACGGCAAGCGGGAGATCCTGATTCCCGGAGAAGGTGCGGTATATGGTTTCGGATCCGATCTCGGTCCCCGAAGTGGGTTTCCGCTCGTCGACTCGTCGTGGGGTCTGGTCAGCCCGATCGCAATTGCAGTGACCGCCAACGATGCCGATCCGAACATCGCGTTCACGACGGCATCAGGACGTCTCTACGTCGTGGACTCGGGCGGAGCGGCGATCGGGAGCTTTCCCCAGGTTATCGAGGCCGATGGCTTCGATACCCCGCCCGTACCGGTGTTCACACAGATCGGAGACGGTGCGGAGAATGCGGCAGTGCTCGCCGGAGGCATCGGTAGAGTCCATGGCCTCTCGGCCGCAGGTGATGCGCTCGTCGGCTGGCCCGTGAGCGTCCCGGGAGCAAAGGTGAGTGTGGCGAGCGGTGATGTCGACGGGGACGGCGAGGTGGAGTACGTCTTTCAGGGTGCCAACCTCTCGGTCTGGACAGCGTTCACGCCAGTCCCCGCAGACCGGAGGCGGTCTTGGTCGATGGCGGGCCACGATGCGCGTCGATCCGGCTGTCTCGACTGTGAGCCCCAGACCGCCGCGGTCGAGGGTGCTCTCGACGCGATCAAAGCGTCGACTTCATTTGCGATAGCAGGTCCCAACCCCACTCATCTCGCGGTATCCATGCGTTATGAACTCGCTACCGCGGCACGCGTTTCGATCGCCGCCTTCGATGTTTCGGGTCGATCGGTGAGAGAGGTGCTCGATCGATTCGCAGGTGCTGGCGTTCACCACGTCTCGTGGGACGGGAGAGATGACTTTGGCCGAGAGGTGGTGCCGGGCGCCTACTACCTGAGATTGAAAGCGACGGTGGGATCCGGAACTGCCTTGCGGACGGAAAAGGTCGTTGTCCTCCGATAGCGGAACTCCGCTGTGGGATGCCGGCGGGCTCGGGGGCGCCTGCCCCGGAGACCGCGGACGGGCGAAGCGGGCGGGATTGCGTCAGTTCCCTGTCGTAGCCGTTCCGCCTCCGTTGGTTTCCAGTCCCTGGTGAGTCGTCCCACCTTCCGAACACGGCCCAGGTACCTCGAGAACTGAGCCGCCGACTGGAACGGTCGGTGTGGCCTCGGACGCCCCGGGGCTGATGACTCTCGCCAGTCCGAGGTCGCGTTTACATCTCGGTTACATCTTTGGCGCCGTTTTTACCGAGATTCCCACGGAACCTGCCGTACGTTCGGAGCAAGCGAACGGACCCGAGGGTGCGATCGAGTCTTTCGAGCAGTTTCGCGACATCCTGGTCGCGGTCCGTGGACTCACCATCAATACGGAGAATCAGGCAGCTCTGCAGCAGGCCCGTCCCCGGAGCAAGCCCGGGCAGTCGGTGACCTGCACCGTCTCGGCCCGGAGCTATCTTTCCGGCGGTTCCATCGAAGGCCGGCCGCTCGGGTTCTCGTGTATCGCGCCCTCGATTCTCTGATGTGGTCGGGACAACCCTGGAGGAGGAGGCCGGATGGAAGCTGCCGTTCCCCAAGCCGCACAAGCGAAAGCAGGCAGGCTCGCAGGCATCCTGTTTCTATTCGTCAATGCTGCTGGCGTCTTCGCCGAGGTCGTGGTCCGAGGTTCCCTCTTGCAAGGCGATGCCATGCAGGTTGCGCAGAGCGTAGCCGACTCCGAGCGACTGTACCGGCTCGGCATTGCAGTCGACTTGACCATGCTGATTGGAGGCCTGGTCCTGATCTGGGCCCTCTACGTGTTGCTCGGGCCGGTCCATCGGGACTTGGCCTTCCTCGCCGTACTGCTCCGTACCGTCGAGACGGCAGCGACCGTGGCTGCTACCGTGGCCAGCCTCGTGGCAGTTCAGCTCCTCGGTACCGCCGACTACCTGCGGGTGTTTGCGGTGGGGGAGGTTCAGGGACTGTCCCGACTCGCCAGAATCGCCTTCGGGCTCGGCCAAGATGTAGGGTTCATCTTTCTCGGCCTGGGGTCGGCTGTCTTCGCCTATCTGTTGCTCAGATCCCACTACGTGCCGCGAATCCTGGCCAGCTGGGGTGTCGTCGCCTCCCTCCTGCTCGCAGCCTACAATCTCGTCGCCATCGTTGTCCCTTCGGTGAAGACCTTTGTCTACATTGCCCTCGTCCCCATGGGCATCTACGAGATTGGCATCGGACTGTGGCTCGTCATCAAGGGCGTGATGCTGTCGGGGACTCCGGCTAGAGCGACCTGAGCGATGACGCGACTCTCCCCCGTTGCTGCCGATCTCCGCGGAAGCCGGGCCGTCCCTCCGGAACCCGGTGTTCGCTCGAATGAGCGATCGGCACTTCCTGCCTACGACATCGACTGCCGCCGTCCGCCCTTCCCGATCGCGCAGATCTCGGCGAGCTCTCGTCCGTTCCGACTACCCTGGTCAGGACTGGGGGTATAACCCAGCACCACCTCAGACTTGACCTGAGCCCCCCCGTCTCAAGAAGCATCCTCGTCGGGTCGATGTGAATCTACGTGATTCTCTGAAGGAGGTGCTCGGACTCCACATTCGGCACCTCCCCGAGAGCCTCCAGGGGCGGATCGAACCTAGCAGAGGTGCATCATGGCGAACGTTGCCTCGGGACAGCCGGTCGCGCTGCCCGTGAACCGACCATTCGTATTCGGCGACTTGCCCAAACGCGGCGCAAGGATCTGCCGGTTGGCGATGATCGTCATCGGCGGTGCGCTCGCAGTTCCGTCTCCCGGTGGCGGTGCAAGGGCCGATGACAGCGCACTCCTGGAACCGGACCGGTTGCTGGATCTGTCGCTGACGGACCTGCTCGACGTGCGGGTCATCTCGGCTGCCAAGAAAGAACAACGGCT
>JAGQHR010000311.1 GCA_020431745.1 Candidatus Eiseniibacteriota bacterium | reverse complement strand
CGGGACAAAGCCGACGGCGGGTCTAGTAGTGAGGTGGTGGATCGTGGGCCGGTGCGTCGCCGGCTCCCGAGGCCGCCGAAAGCGACTCGAGGCGTTCCTGCTGCCGGCGGAAGAACGATTCGAGTCGATCGAGCGCGGTCCGCAGCTCGAAGACCGTCGCGCTGAGCTCGCGAATGTGCTGCTCCTGGTGGGACGCAGCCTCCTCCAACGAGAGGATGCGCGCCTCGCACTCTTCGATCGTGGCCATCTGAGAGCTCCCTCCGGACATCGGCGGAGGCCTCCGTGACGATCCACGAAGGCCTCCCCGGTCAGACTCCAAAGCGCAGGTTGGGCCGCTCGAACGCGGTCAGACCTGGGTGCGATCTCGCTCTTGACCGACCGCGCCCCGTCGGCAGACCGCAGACGCCATGAACTCGGCGGAGTGTTTGGCCTGGATTGCGAGCGCATCTGCGAGTGGCGCTCCGCACGCATCGCGAATCGTCGCCAGGATCGCCGATCGCGCGACTTCCGCCGCGGAGCTTCCCGTCGGGGGAAGATTCGGCAGGCGACTCGTGACGTCGGCCAACGGTCCTTCCGCGAACGGGCGCCGTTGGAGGCCGTTGCCCCCACCGGCAACGGTCTCCCAGGCGCAGGCGAGCGCCTGATCGAGCGGCCCCGCGAAGTCCACCAGCCACCCCACCGCGTCGCGCGCATGCACGGACTTTCCGGTCAAAGCCAGGTGCAGCAGACGCCCCCACTCTCCGGAAGGACACTTGCGGAAGGGCCAGTGACAGCCCTCCATCCCCGGCACTACCGGCAGGGTCACCTCGGGCAGGCCGAGCTGTGCATCGTCGACGGATACGAGGTAGTGGCAGTGGCTGAGCAGCTCGAGGAACCCGCCCAGGCATCGCTTGCCGGCGACGAAGCCCACGGAGACGGCGAACTCGCCATGCAGACGCCGCGCGGTACGGGACCAGGACTCGGACACGCGGAATCCCTCGTCGACGTCATCGAGCGCCGGGAAGAACTCGCCGGTGTCCGCGCCGACCATCTGGGTCGAAAGGTGGAAGTCGCTGGTCACGATCACCCGATCGATCCCGTCCTGCTTCAACCAGTCGATCGCCCGGTTGAGCTCCGCATCGACGTCCCGGTTGTAGCGCTCGCGCGCGATCGTGATCACCCCGACTTTCCCGTCGTGCTCGGCATTCACGTAGAGCTGCCGCCAGGCCGGCTCCTCCATCCGCGCCAGCGCGTCGGCGTGCCATGCCGTCTGTGCCGCTTCCGGATGCGACCGGTGATAGCGCTCCACGATCCGAATCGACTTCTCGGGACCCAGCTCACGCAGCACCGCGAGAATTCCGCGACGGAACTGTGCGCACAGCTCGCCCATTGCGTTGAGATGGGTCAAGTGGGCGCGATTCTCGTGCAGCATGAGCGCGGTCATCTGGACGAGCGGCCCGACGATCCGGGTCTGCAGATCGGCTTCTCCGTCGGCATCCAGGGGCCAATCGACGACCGGTCGGAAATGATCCGGCGGATACCAGGAGAGACCGCTGTCCTTGCGGCCCACCAGCTCGGGCGTGGGCTCGAAGAGCGGCCCGTAGTGCTCGGCCAGGTGATGCAGACACGACCAGGTGAGGAAGCTCGCGCCCGCCGTGCCGATCGCATCATGCGCGCGCACCGGGTTCGGTCCGACGTGCTTGCGGACGTACTTGTCGATCTTCCAGACCGGCATGTTGGTATCGCGGTGATAGCGCAGTGCGGCCAGAGTGATTCCGCAGAACAGCACGTCGAGGACGAAGGACCAATCGTCGCTCACCGGCACCGGAATGAGGCCGATCGCCCAGAAGAGCCGCGTCACGTCCGACGGCTGCGGCTCCACCATCTCGAACACCTTGTTGACCTCGTGCGGGAACGCGGGATGCGCGATTCCCACGCCAAGCTGCGACGACGGGAAGCCCGAGGTCACCGAGCGAATCTCGATTCCCGGATAGGCGTTGCGGAAGAGATCGTAGTGCGCGCGCTTGATCTCCAGGATCTCCGGAATCGCTTCCAGGAGGAACCGGGGGCGGAACGCCGCCAACGACTCGGGCAGGCGCTTGCCGTCATAGGTGAGCCGGACCATCCGCGCCATCATTCGATCGGCGGATTCCTTGCCGAACGCGCGCACGAGCCCCGGATACTGCTTCGCGATGCCGTCCGGCGCGCCCGGAAAATCGAGTCCCACGACCGGCACGTCGAAGGGATCGAGGCGCGATCCCAGCTGCATCATCTTGCCGGCGCCGACGATGCCGTTGCATCCGGAGATGACGAGCGCCCCGCGCTGGGCGGGCTCGCCGAACACCCGATCGACCAGCGCACCCGCATCGGCCGGCAGCCGTCCGGCGCGGAACATGTCGAGGACGTCGCCCAGGCCCAGGGTCTGGAGGGTGGATTGCCGCATCGTCTTCATCTATCGATTCCCCCTCTCGCCCACTTCGAAGAGCGCGGCGATGCCGACGTCCCCGGCGGCGCAACCGAAGACCAGGACGCGTCCCCCGCCCAGGTCGACCGCCTCCTCCAGCGCTTCTATAAGGATGCGGGTCAGGGTCGGTCCCTGGGGATGTCCCCAGACCAGCGAGCAGCCGGTGCGGTTCATCTTTCGCCAGTCGTAATCCAGGGCCTTCGCGAAAACCGCGTCGTTCACCGCGAAGGGATTGTGATTCTTCACCACCGCGATGCCGTCCATCGTGAGGTGCGTCCGTTCGAGGAGCTTCTGCACGGCGATGGCGGGCGCCTCGGGCATCAGCGACGGCTCGGTCCGGATCTCGGCCTTGGCCACGAAGCGGATGTCGATCTCGGGACGTGGACTGAGCGCCGCCGCCTTCTTCGCGTCGGTCACGAGCAGACAGGCCATGCCGTCGGAGGCATGCGTCTGGGTGCCGCCGGTGACACAGGTGTCGAGCTCGCGCATCGCACGCAGTGCGTCGCTGGTGAGCGGCCGCACTCCCAGGTCGTCTTCGATCCGGCCCAACGGCTTGCCCTGGACATTGAGCACATCGAACGGAAAGAGCACGCGGTCCAAGAAACCCGAGCGCTTCGCTTCGAAGTACTGCTCCGTGCGGTAGAGCGCCAGATCGTCGACCTCGCGCCGATCGACCCGGTACTTGCGGGCGGCCCGCCCGGCGGTCGCGATCATCGCGTTGCCCGTCGCGGGATCGAACCCGAAGTTATCCCACACGTCCGCCAACGGAATCGTGCGTTGATAGGACCGGCGCTCGGGAAAGACACCGACCGGCGAGTCGCTCGTGCGGTCGAACGTGAGAACGCCGACCGTGTCGTGCGCGCCGCTCTGGACCTCGGCACCGGCCGCGATGACGGCTTGCAGTCCGGTCGCACACGCCTGTTCCAGGTGGTATCCGGGAAGCCGTTCGCCCAAACAGCTCGCCACGAGCGGGGCGTTCCAGAACTTCCAGTGCCACGGGATCGTCGACCCGATGACGAGATAGTCGAGCTCGCTCTTGGGAACGCGACGGTGGCCGAGGATCTTGCCCATGGCCTCGCCGGCGAACTGTCCGATGTTCACCTCGGCGAGCGCGGACTGCTGCCAGGCCGGGAAGTAGCTGCTCCCCCACGTGCCGTAGGGAATGCGGGCATCCGGAAACATGGAGATCTCCTTCTGGGAAAGCCGGGCGCATCCGATGACTCAGGGCCCGTTCGATCCTCCACAGATGACACGCTCCCGGCAACCGGAAAGGCCGGGCACGGTACCGCGGGAATCGCGTACTGCACATCGGGAAGATCATACCGGGCCGAAGGGAGAACCGAAGGAAGAATCACCGGCGACTCCCGTCAGCGACGATCAGATTCGTTCGGTTCGGCCGCTCTCGTGCATTTCCCGGATAGAAGTCGAGGCCGACCGCCCTGGCCCAACCCCCACTGCACGATCCAACTGTCTGGAGGTCACGAAGATGTGGTATCGCGCCCTGCTCCTCGGTGTCCTTGCGTCCTTCGTCTGTCCCGAGCTGGTCGCGGCCCATCTCTCGATCATCCGCCAGGGACGGGAGTCGGCCGGTGTGATCGAGGCCAACGATCGCTACGGAAGCTCCCTCGTCGCGGCGGACTTCAACGGTGACGGGCACGACGACCTCGTGGTGGGCTCCCCCGGGGAGTCCGCGGGATCCATGATCGCGACGGGGGCCGTGACCATCAACTACGGATCTACCCACGGGCTCACCCATCTCGAAGCGGCCCAATACACCGCCGGAGACTTCGGCCTCCTGGAGGAGGCGTCGTTCTTCGGGTACGCGCTCGCCGCCGCCGACCTCAACGACGACAACTTCGCCGACCTCATCGTGAGCGCACCAGGCGCGGATGTGAACGGCGCCGACCGCGCGGGCCGGATCTTCATCTACTCCGGATCCCCGAGCGGCCTCGTTCCCTGGTTGACCTATGTCCAGGAGGACCTCGGCGGGTTCTCCGTCGCCCTCGACTTCTTCGGACTCGCGCTCACCACCGGCAACTACAACAACGACACCTACGAGGACATCGCCATCGGCAGTCCGACGACGGATGCCGGTACCGGAACCGTCTTCGTGCTCTACGGCACCGCAGCCGGGCCCTTCGGCGACACGGACATCCTCACCTCGGAGACGCTGGGAGCCACCCAGGATGTCGGAGACCACTTCGGTCTGGCGCTCGCGACGGGCAATGTCTACGGCAGCACTCGGGACGACCTCATCATCGGTGCACCGCACCGCGATGCCTTCGGCAGCCAGAGCGCCGGCGTCGTCTGATCGCCGATCAGGAGCAGATTGACCGGGAAGGAAGCCCCTCCGTCGTTGGAGAGATCGATGCGGAAGTAGTCGCCCGACGGATCATCGCCGGCATCGCGCTGTCCGTGGAAGTAGTTGAGATCGAGCCGGACGTGGTCGTGACCGGAAAGGTCGATGACGCCGGACCGGCTGGCCGAGATCCCGCTGTCGACGTCCCCGGTGCCGACGTCGGTGTTCTGCCCGGTGATCCAGGCGAACACCCCCGGATCGGGCGTGGTGTCATCGCCCGGCTGATACTCGGTCGGGTTAG
>JAGQHR010000310.1 GCA_020431745.1 Candidatus Eiseniibacteriota bacterium | reverse complement strand
CGACTCTCGGAGCTCGAGGAGCTTTCGCAGCGTGTCGCCTCCCTCTCGCCAGAGTCCCGCCGTGACCCAATAGCGGGTGAGGTGGGCCGCGAGGGAGAACGCGCGAGCGTACCATCCGCGGCGAATCGCGATCGAGAGCGCCTGTTGCAGGTTGGCTCTTTCGGCATCGACTCGGGCCAGCCAGCGTTCGTTGACCTCCGGTTCGTCCGATCTGGGAGTCACCTGCTCCAGGTAGTAGGCCACGTAACGTTCCTCGGTCGCCTCGGGCTCATCGGTGCGGCGGACGAGTCGGTCGTGCGCGAACCGTTGAATCGTCTCGAGCAACCGGTAGCGCGCCTGCTGTTCACGGTCGAGGGAATCGACCTCGACCAGGGACCGCTCCACCAGACGTGCGATCAAATCGAGGAGCTGCCACTCGGAAAGTCCCTCGCGAACACACACCGACTGGGCGGCTTCCAGGGTCCAGCTGCCGCGGAATGCGGAGAGCCGCTCGAGGAGCAACCGTTCCGATCGGCCGAGGAGCCGGTAGCTCCACTGCACCGTTCCGGCCAAGGATCGATGCCGGGCCGGGGCGCCCCGCGCCGGAGTGCCCAGCAGAAGGGGGTTTGCTTCGAAGCGCGCGAGAATCTCCGGAACCGCGAGCGTGCGGGCATGCCCGGCCGCGATCTCGATCGCCAGGGGAAGACCGTCGGCTCGCCGGCAGATCGCGGCGATCGTGGCGATTTGATCCTCGTGGAGCTGAAAGGAGGGATGTCGCGAACGGGCGCGAGCTGCGAAGAGCTGGATCGCCTCGGACGAGGCCAGCGCCGCGGAATCGGCTCCATCGGGGACGCGAAGCGGAGGGACGACGAAGAGGCGCTCCTCCGCGAGCCCGAGGGGAAGGCGGCTCGTCGCGAGCACCGTCACTCCGGGACACCGGTCCAAAACCTCGTCGACCCAACGATAGACATCGTCGATCACGTGCTCGCAGTTGTCGACGACCACGAGTGCGGCGTTTCCGGAGAGGAACCGCGCGATCGACCCGATGGGATCGGCTGCGTCGCCGGGCGCATCGCGGACTCCCAGCGCGTGGGCCGCGGTGGCGGGTACCTGACTGCCGACATCAACGATCGACAGATCGATGAACCACGTGCCACCAGGATACTGGTCCCGGGATCGCTTCGCCCTTTCGATCGCGAGGCGCGTCTTGCCGGTTCCTCCCGGTCCCGTGAGGGTGACGATGCGGTGTTCCCGGAGGACCCGATCCAACTCGGACAATGCGCGGTCCCGGCCGACGAACTCGGTCAGGCGCCGGGGCAAGTTGCCCGGCCGACCGGGAGGCGATTCCGTCTCCTGAGAGGGACGACCGGTGGGATCGTGGAGCAACGCCCGCGCGCGCAGACGCAGCAGCTCTTCTTCGAGGATCCGCCGCGAGCGTGTCGCGCTCGGCCGCTCGACGGGGTTCCACCGGCGCAGACCGTCGAGCAGCTCGATCACGGCGGTCGGCAGGGATTCGAGCCTCGCCGCCTCCACGGGCGAGAGCGCCGTTCGGGCTTCGGCGAGCGTTTCTCGATCCGTCAGGGGGAGCCGTCCGGTCAGGCACTCGAACAGGATGCAGCCCAGCGACCAAAGGTCCGTCGACGGTTCGACCGGGACACCGGCGGCCTGTTCCGGACTCATGTATCCGGCCGTGCCGCACGGGAAACCTGCGCCTCCCGGCTCGCGCTCTCGGTGGAAGGCGAGACCGAAGTCGAGGACCTTGACCCAACCGTTGGGAGTGATGCGGATGTTCTGCGGCTTGAGATCACGATGCACCACGCCCTCGGCATGGGCGGCTTCGAGCGCGGCCGCGATCTGCCGGACGAATTCGATCGTCGACTCGACGGAAAGAGAAGCGTTTCGCAGCTTGTCCGCGAGGGTGCTTCCGGGGACGTACTCCATCGTGATGACGGAGTCGACGCTCTCCGAGGGAAGCTCTTCGAAGGAGTAAACCTGCGCGATGTTGGGCTGGCTCACGGCGGCGAGCATCCGCGCCTCGGCGTGCAGGCGTTGTCTTCTTTGCCGGTCGCCGGCGGCCGCGGAGGTGAGCGTCTTCAGCGCGACGTTCCTTCCGAGGTCTGAGTCCTCCGCAAGATAGACGATTCCCATCGCTCCGCGGCCGATCTCCGCGACGATCCGATAGCGTCCGATCCGATCGCTCGGGTGGAGCCGACCGCGCAACGTCGGTGTGAGAAAGCTCCCCGCCCCTTCGTATGCGGCCAACAGCGAGGCGACCTCCCGGCGTATCGGATCGTCCTCCAGACACAGGATCTCGAGCCGAGCCGCCCGTTCCGGGGCCGGCAGCTCCAACAGCTCGTCGAGGATCTCTTCCACCCGAGGGGAAAACATGGCTCCCAGTATACGATGCGCGGCGGTTTCCTCGATGGGATGTGGCGGCCGCCGCGGGGTGCGGGACGAGACGTCAGCCGTGGTGCCGCAACGACTTTTCGTAGCGCCAGACGTCCAGCCGGAACGGACCCTCGTCGGTGGCGAGATGGCTGGTGACGATTCCCGTGCGACGCCATCCGTGTTTCTCGTAGAAGCGTGCGGCCCGTTCGTTTCCGATGGCGCAGGCGAGCCACGCGGTTTCCACACCACCGTCGGCCATGCGAGTCTCCGCATCGGCCAGCAAAGACGCGGCGATGCCGGCGCCCCGGGATGCCTCCGCCACGTAGAGCTGGTATAGCTCGTCCTGCTGCACGAGGTGGAATCCCACTGGGGCACCCGATGGTCCCGCGACGCGAACGTCCAGCAGGCGCTCCAGCAGCCTCCCTCGGAAGCTGGATCTCGTGCGGCGACGAGCGAGCTCGGCGGGGAGGATCTCGAGGTGCGCGTCTCTCCACCCGTGCCACCAAATCTCGGCCAGCCGATCGACTTCCGCTTCCTCGGCATTCCGTACCGTCACCGGTTCTCCTCCTCAGGTCGCAATTGTTGCAGGTTCACCGGGTGAGCCCGAGTCCATGCCCCGGCCGGGGTGCCCGATTATCCCCAGTGGGCGGTTTTTTGTATTCCTCTGCCGATTCCTGCGGACTCTCATTCGGGAAGGTGCTCGGGGTCCGTTCCGCGCGCCATCTCCGAGCATACGCCGTCGACGGGTGGTGGGCGTCGCGCTTCCGTCACGGAGCCGACCGTCGTCATAAGGGGGAAAGATGTTGCACAACAATCGGTTGGCCGGCCGCCTCTTGGGGGCTTCTCGGCTGTGGTGGATTCTCGTCGGAGTGATCGCCTTCAGGGTATGGCCGGCCCAGGCTCAGGATCCGGAATGGAGCCTGTCGCGGCCCAGCAACTCCGGTATCCCGGGGGAGGAGATTCGGGGGATCCGCTGGTCCCCGAGCGGGGAGATCTGGGTCGTAGCCCGCTGGCCGTTCTGGGAGGAGGGAGGCATCGGGATCAGCGCTCTGCCCAGCGCTGCGACGTCGCTCGACGTCTGGGACGTCCTCACCAACTTCGAGACGCCGATCCCCAGTGAGTACATCAACGATGTCGAGTGGGATGGGGAGGGGAACGTCTGGATCGCGACCGATCGCGGTCTCGTCCGGTACGACGGAATGAACTGGACCGTCTGGGATCCTACCAACTCTCCGATGGCGCTGTACCGCGTGCGCGGGATCTCCGTGGCTCCGGATGGGCACATCTGGATCAACAACTCCGACTCCAATGGAGGCGGCGACGCGCTCTGGGACTTCGATGGCTCCGGCGGCTGGACGAGCCACGCGGTGCCGACCGAGCTTCCCTGGCCCGCTCCTTGGTCCGACCTCGCGAGTGTCGCCGTGACGGGCGACGGGCATGTGTGGACGAGCAACCAAACGCTCGCCGGTCTCGCCGAGTGGGATGGCGCCACCTGGACGCTGCACGGCGGAGACGTCTCCACGTTCGCCGGGCTCACGCATGACAGTGCGGACAACATCTGGTGCATCGGAAATCCGGTCGGGGGAGACGACGCCTTCTTCAAGTGGGATGGATCGAGCTTCACCCGCTTCCCGTTCGCCGAGCCGACGACCATCGCGGTCGATCCGGAGGACGGGAATGTCTACGTCGGAAACTGGTTCGGTGAGGTCCGCCGCTCGACCAACGGTGGGAGCTCTTTCACGAGTTGGCTTTCTGGATTGAACCGCGTCGTGAGCTTGGCGCCGCAACCCGGCACATCCGACGTCTGGGTCGGAACCGCGGGCGCGGTCGGACACTTCCGGCAGGACGGGACGCTCGTCGACGACTACAACAGCTACAACACCGGAATGCCCTGGTTCTGGGTCGATCGGATGATGACGGACCGGGACGGCTACTTCTGGATGGCTACGGGTGAAGCGGGGCTCTCCCGTTTCGACGGCCAGCGGTGGCGGAACTGGGGGGAGCACAACGCCGGCTCCGAGCCCTATCCCTTCGCGGGGAACGAACCGATGGGTGTGTCGTTCGAGGACCACACGGGAGTTCATTGGTTCGGTGGCAACGGGATCGCGCGGTGGGATTCGCAGACCGGAACGTTCACCGGCTTCTGGAACTGGCAGAACAATCCCGGCATGGGCGTCACGCTGTTCACCTACATCGCCGAGGATGCGGCGGGGAATCTCTTTGCGAGCACCGAATACGGAACGGTCTTCCGGTTCGACCCCGGTCAGCAGCTCTGGATCAATGACCACTTCATCTACGCGGCTGCCGGGCTTCCGGGGATGGAATCGGACAGTCAGGGGAACGTCTGGCTCGCGGGCTGGTTTGCATTGCACGAGTGGGACGGGAACGTGTGGGAGGAGATCGCGCTCCCCGATCCCAACTACTTCTTCGATCTCGGTGGCATCAGCTGTCTGGCGATCGGACCGGACGATGTCTTCTGGTTCGGGACACCCGAGGGTTTGGTGCGTTGGGATGGAGTCACCTTCGATCACTTCGACATGTCGAACACGCCGCTGCCCGCGCAATCGGTGGTGGGAGTGGACGTCCGGGAGGACGGGCTGATCGGCATTGCCGCGGCGGACAACAATCCCCAGAGTGGCATTGCGCTGCTCGACGGGGATCCTCTCGATCCGGGGAGCTGGCG
>JAGQHR010000309.1 GCA_020431745.1 Candidatus Eiseniibacteriota bacterium | reverse complement strand
GACGGCCTGGCGATCGCCCTGGCCGCGGCGCGGGAAGATCCGCAGAGCCTGGTCGTGCTCGCCGGGTCGCTCTTCACCTTGGAGGACGGGTATCGCGCGCCCGGGGTGGCTCCTCGGGATCTCCTCTGGGGGGCCGGGGAGAGCGCCGACGGTGTCGACCGGCTCGTGCCGGTTCCGGGATAGGACAGGCGCCGTTCGGCGCGGCAGTGAGAGGCGAGCGGGGGGCGCGCAGGGAGGCGGGCGGATGAACACGATCGGCTTCGACATCGGGGGAACCTATGTGAAGTCGGGACATCTGTCCGGAGACGGCGCGACGATTCTGGACCAGGACCGCTGGCCGACTCCCCAGACTCCTCGTGCGCTCATCGACGAAGTCCTGACCCGCGCCGGCGGGTGGGATCCCGCGGCGGCGATCGGGATCGCGTGCGCCGGGACGATCGATACCGGAAGGGGAGTGGTCGTGCGCTCTCCCAACCTTCCCGGCTGGAGCGACGTCCCTCTCGCGGATCGATTCCGGGAGCGCACGGGCCGATCGGTCGTGGTCCTCAATGATGCGAACGCCTTCCTCGTCGCGGAGGCGACGTTGGGAGCCGCGCGCGGAGCACGTCACGCGGTCGGGCTCACCATCGGAACCGGGGTCGGCGGCGGAATCCTCTGCGATGGGGAGCTCTGGTCCGGCGCGCACGGATTCGCGGGAGAGTTCGGACACTCCGTCGTCCAAATGGACGGACCGGAGTGCGCCTGCGGTGCGCGCGGATGCCTGGAAGCGCTGGTCGGGACCTACGCGATCATGACCCGCTACCGCGCGCACGCCGCTTCGGCGACCGCGCGCGATCCCGAGGAGTTGGCCGGCCGGGCACGCGCGGGAGATGATCTGGCCCGACGGCTCTTCGAGGAGACCGGCCGTTTTCTCGGACTGGGACTGCGGTCCGCCGCGCACCTCCTCGATCCCGAGCTGTTCGTGATCGGCGGAGGGCTCATCGGAGCCGCGGATCTCTTCTTGCCTGAGGCAGTCCGGGTGCTCGCGGAGTCGGCACTCCTGCCCGCGACTGCGGTGCCGGAGGTGCGACGGGCCGCGCTCGGGAATGCGGCCGGATGGATCGGTGCCGCCCTGGTGGCACGTCGAGGTTCGTCCGCGTGAGAACCCTCTTCGAGCGAGCCTGGATCGGTCTGCTCCTCGTGGTCGTGATCAGCGCGTGGCTGCGCGATCCGCTCCACGCGCAGGTTCCCGTGGCACCGCTGCCGGCCTCGCCCTGGATTCTGGAGGGCGACAGCCTCTGGGGGAGCAAGGACCAGGGGACGGAAATCCTCGCGCCGCGCATCCGCCACGAGGAGCTGCGGATTCAGGCCGATCGCGGTCGCCTCAGTCCCGACCGCCAGGTTTTGGTGCTGATGGATGCGGTTCGGATCGAGGACACGACGCGGGTCGTCACCTCGGAACAGGGGGTGTACCGCCGGCTGGAGCGGATCCTCGATCTCGTCGGCAACGTTCGGGGAAACGGTCCGGAAGGAGACTTTCGTGCGGGCGAGCTGACCTACGACCGTGGGTTGGGGACGATGGACCTACGCGGGCGCCCCGTGGTCTCGGACAGCGGACGCGTCGTCTGGGCCGACCGGATCCATTGGGTCAACGACGCGTCCCGGGGCGAAGCGGAGGGGCACGTCCAAATCCTCCTGCGGGCCGATTCGACCTGGGTCCACGGCGAGTTCGCGGAGTACGACCGGATCTCGGGGAACATCGTGCTCACCGGCAGCCCGTGGCTCTACAAGCCGGGCGCGGACAGCACGCAGGATCTTCGCGTCGACGCCGATACGCTTCGAATGAACGAGTTCGCCCGGCGCGGGGCCGCCGACGGAAACGTTCACATCGCCCGCGGGGACGTGCGCGCACGGGGCGGTCACGCCATCTTCGAGCTCGTGCGCAATCGGACCTCGCTTTTCGAAGAGCCCGTGGCCTGGGACCGCGATGGTGAGATTCGCGCGGACACCATCTCGATGCGGCTCCAGACCGGACAGGCCGACCTTCTGGAGGCATTCGGGAACGTCAGCGTCGACTATCGTCCGGAGGCCAATCCGGGAGAGCGGGACATCGTGCTCGGCGACACGCTCCGCGCGACGATCGAGGGAGGCTCCGTCAACTCGTTCCGCATGATCGGGAACGCGACCAGTCTCTATCTGCCCAGCCTGGCCGAAGCGAAGAGCGGCACCGGGCGCAACGTGAGCACGGCGCGCCGGATCCATCTCTATCTGAGCGAGGGACAGGCCGATCGGGTGGACTTCATCGAGCGCGCGAGCGGCGTCTACCGTTTCCCGGGCCAAGCCTCGCTCAAGACACTGCGCAATCCCGCGGCGCTGGACTCGATCCTCCCCGGGCGTATGGGACGGGCCCTGGCCCGGCTCGACAGCGCACGGGGAATGCCCGACGATGGGGACGTGGTGCAAACACCACCCGACTCATCCGCCTCCCATCGCGGCGATCCGCTCGTCGAACACTTCCGCCTCCATCGGGATCTCAGCTTGCCGGACAGCCTGACCTCGCCTTTCGATCTGCTCTTCGACGACGAGGTGAAATACTCGGGCGACACCATCCGCTTCCGGGTGCGGGACGACCAGCTCACGCTGCGCGGCCACGGCAAGATGGACTACGGCGAAAGCGCCCTCGAATCCGAGGAGATCGACTACTACTCCAAGCGTGATCTGGTAGTGGCCACCGGTGCTCCCACGCTCAGCGACCAACGCAGCCAGGTCGTCGGTCAGCGCATGACCTACCGGACCGACGAACGCGAGGGGATGGTCTACCAGGGAAAGACGGAGCTCGACGGAGGCTACTACTACGGCGAGCAGGTGAAGAAGCTCCCGGACGATGCCCTCCTCGTGAAGGACGGAGACTACACCACCTGCGATCACGACCCGCCGCACTACACCTTCCACTCCAAGAAGATGAAGCTCGTCATGAAAGAGTCGGCGGTCGCGCGCCCCGTCATTCTGCGGATCTACCAGGTTCCGGTTCTGGGAATCCCCTTCTACTTCTTTCCGCTCCAGTCGGGTCGCCGCTCCGGAATCCTCGTTCCCGACTTCGAGTTCGGGTTCAACCGCAACGTTGGTCGTTTCGCCAAGAACCTCGGCTACTACTGGGCGATCAGCGACTACATGGACGCCAAGGCGTGGATCGACTTCTACGATCGCGGGCCGGAGCTGGAGTTCAACGGTGAGTACCGCTATGCCGTGCGCTACCTGCTCAACGGTAGCGCGACCGGCTCCTATCTGAACCAGCAAAGCGGAGACCAGCGCGCGAAGCACTGGAAGTTCGCCGGCTCGCACGTCCAGAACATCGGTGACGGCGGCCGTTTCACCATGAGAGCCGACTTCAAGAGCGACGCCACCTACGTCCAGGACTTCAACAGCGATGCCGGGGTCGACGAGCGTCTCAATCGGCAGCTGCGCTCCTCCGCGAGCTACACGCACAGCTGGTCGGGCGGATCCGTCAGCGCGAGCGCCGATCGAACCCAGTATCTCGACGCGGCCTCGACGTTCGGTTCGCAGGAGCGGGTGGAACGCGTTCCGGGAGTCAGTCTCACGCTCAACCGGTTCCCACTCGGTCGGGCGCCGGACGATCTCGGACGGGGTGGACGGCTGCCCTGGCTCGCCTCGACGACCTTCGGACCGAGCTTCCGCTTCCAGCGTGACTTCACCAAGTTCTCGGACGGCTCTTTCCGGGACAACTCGGCCGCCCAGGGCACCTGGAGCCTCAGCGACAGCCGCAACGTAGGGTACCTCCGCCTCTCTCCCGGCCTCTCGGGGAACGTTGCCTGGTTCCACAAGGACGCGCGCGGCGAGTACAACGGGTCCGGGGCAACCTGGTCGGCGTCGCTCTCGGCCACGACCACGCTCTACGGGACGATGCCTGGTTCGATCGGTCCTCTGGCCGGGCTCCGGCACGTGGTCCGGCCCAGCGTCTCCTACAGCTACCAGCCGGACTTTCCCTCTCTCAGCTACGTCGACTCCCTCGGGGTGAAGCGAGCGCGGTTCACCTCGGTCGGCGGAATCGGCCTCTCGGGATCTCGCGTCTCCTCGATGAGCTTCTCCCTCGATCAGAGCCTGCACACCAAGTGGCGATCCGGCGAAACGGTCGTCAAGAAGGAGAACGTCCTCTCCTGGTCGACCGGCGCGAGCTATAACTTCCAGGCACCGGAGGGCACGCATCCGCTGTCACAGCTGTCGAACTCCGTCCGCTTCCGTCCCTTCAGCACTTTCGACGCTTCCTACTCGGCCACCATCGACCCCTACCAGTGGACCAACGAGCGCTATTCCGTATCCGCGACGGTACGAGTCTCCAACCGCACCTTCGCGAGCGCCTCGCCTGCGGATACCACGCAGAGCGACGGATTGGACTACGGAGAGTTCGGACAGGCCGATCTGAACGGCAACCGTAGCGGCCAAGCCAGCGCGGCGCCCTGGTCGGTGACCGCCAACTACAACTTCACGGGAGGATTCGGGCAGAAGCGGAGCAGCCTGGACCTCCGTTCGAGCCTGCAACCGAGCGCCGGCTGGAGCGTGAGCGTGGGGGCGTATTACGACTTGGAGAAGAAAGAGTTCGTTTCCCATTCGCTGAGCCTGGCCCGCGACCTCCATTGCTGGCAGTTCCGCTTCTCCCGCGACACATCGGGCGGGTACCGGTTCAACATCTCCATCAAGGACGTGCCCGAGGTGAAGTACGACAGCGAGAAACGATCCCGGTGACACCCGGACCCGGCCTCCCGTCTGCGAACGCGGCGGATCGGCGCAACCGTCGCGGTGCACCGGGGCGGCAGCGCTGGGGGCATCCCTGAAAAAGGGCGGGTCCGCTCCAGATCGGGATGCGTCGAACCGACGGACCGTGTCGGAGCCGGCGCTTTTTTCCGGGAGTCCCGGCGATCGGCATCTCTCCGGTCCGGGAGAATCGCGTTGGGAACTCGGGTTCTTGGCCGGGGTACGCCCCTCCGGTCGCCCGGCCCGGTCGGTTTTCCGAGGATCCCAATTCTCGGTTTCCCGGCTTCGGTCGATACCGGTAAGGTG
>JAGQHR010000030.1 GCA_020431745.1 Candidatus Eiseniibacteriota bacterium | reverse complement strand
TGGCTGTAGTACGCGCCCGTCAAAGTGTTCCACACCGCATGCGGTCTCGACTCGGCGTCGAGGGCGAGGCTGAACTGATTGGTCCACTCGTTGTCGACGCTCCCGGCCAGTACGACCGGCACGGACGTCTCCCACTGGGCGGACGCTGCGGTGGTCAGACCCACACACGCGAGCAGGGCCAATCCGCCGAGCACGAGGCGATGGGGTCGCACGGAAGTCGGAGCCGGGAGCAGTCGCATGGGAGTCCTCCTCGCGTGGGCGTGTCAGGTCGGGAGATGCGGCTTTCGCCCGATGATTCTAGCAGAACTCGCGTTGCCGGCGGACGTGGTACGCTATCCGTGCGGTTCTCCCCGGGTTCGGCGCAAAGTCGTCATTCCCGCGGGCAGAGCGGCATTTCGAGATGGTGATGGTCGGATCTGCTCCGACTGCCCGCGCCGGGACCATCGTCACCTGACATCATCCCTGGCACCAACTCGACTGGAGTGAGTCTCATGAGCAACCAACCCGTTCATTTCATCGTCCAGCTCCACGGCATCCGCGAAGGGTGGCCCCAGAATATGAGCGCGGACGAGCAGCGGATCATGGGGGAGCATTTCGGCTATCTGCAGGCCTTGATGTGGGACGGAAAGGTGCTGCTGGCCGGTCCCTGCCAGGACCCCGTCTACGGTTTGGTCGTCCTCGAAGTCTCGGATGAAGCCGAGGCTCGCTCCCTGATGGACCGGGAGCCGAGCGTCCTGGGTGGCGTGCACACCTACACGCTCCATCCCTTCCACGCATCGCTGCTGATCCGACGGGAGCTCATGGCCGCCGAAGAGTCGGATCGCCGGATTCGCAAGCAGATCGTCGTCGACGCGGCACGTGACACGGTCTGGACCACCTGGACGACGACCGAGGGCGTGACGTCTTTCGGCCCGCCCGAAGCCCGGATCCAGTTACGGGTCGGGGGACGCTACGAATGGTACTTCGGACCGGCCGAAGCTCCCCTGGGAACGCGCGGCAGCGAAGGGTGTCGCGTCCTGAGCTACCTGGCGCCGGAGATGCTCTCGCTTTCGTGGAATGCGCCACCGACGATTCCCGCGCTCCGGCCGGCGCGAACTCGCGTCGTCGTGCAGCTCGCCGCGCTCGGGCCCGATCGCACCGAAGTGACCCTGACTCATCTGGGATTCGGAAGGGCGCCGATCTGGAACGAGGTCTACGACTACTTCGAGTCCGCTTGGGGACACGTCCTGGAATCATTGGCGGGAAGCTTCCGGGCGAAGGGATAGGCTCCCCTTCCGTCCCGAGCACGAGGGCGCTCCTCCCGCGTCAGGCCCTTTCTTCCGCCGACATTCTCGGCATGCGCGGTCGCTGACGAACCGGCACCGGAACGACCGCGTCGCTCGAAAGCGCACGCGCGTCCGGTTCCGGAGTTGCGTCGGTTCGGGTCTTGCCCGAATCTGGACGGCGGATCGATCCAGGGCACTCCGTACTCGGGAGCTCGGACAGCGGGAGATCATGGTGCACGAAGACACTCCGGACCGGGAGGTTCGGCGTTACCTCTGCCGGCGAGTGGAACGGGTTCCGTCCCTGGACGGGCAGTTGGTCGACCCGGTCTGGAGCGCCCTGCCGTGGAGCGAGCCGTTCGTCGACATCACCGGGGACGACGCACGAGCACCCCGGTATCGAACACGCATGAAGATGGGCTGGGACGATCGCCATCTCTATGTCGGCGGCGATCTCGAAGAACCCCACGTTTGGGGCACTCTCACCGAGAAGAACTCCCGCCTCTACGAAGACAATGACTTCGAGCTCTTTGTCGACCCGGACGGGGACGGCCGCGACTACTACGAATTCGAGATCAACGCTCTCGGTACGATCTGGGAGCTGAGCCTGCCCCGTCCGTACCGCGAGGGTGGGATCGCCGAGTCCGGCTGCAACATCCCCGGTCTCGTGAGTGCGGTTCATGTGCGCGGCACCGTCAACGATCCGTCCGACCTCGATGACGGCTGGTCCGTGACCATCGCGATTCCCTGGGAAGGACTTGCGCGCTACAACCCGGGGCGCGCCACACCTCCGCGGACCGGCGATGTCTGGAAGGTGAACTTCTCGCGCGTGCAGTGGCGTCACGAGGTGCGAGTCGGGCGATACGTGCGGGTGCCGCCGCATGGAATGGTCCGTCCCGCGGGACTGCACGCCGACGAGTACGAACACCCGGAGGACAACTGGGTCTGGAGTCCGCAGGGCGTCGTCAACATGCACATCCCTGCGCGTTGGGGCGAGGTCGTCTTCGGGTGAAGCGATCCCCCCACAATCCCATTCTGACGCGCGCGGACATCCCTGGCGTCGATCCGCTCGTTCGCGACGTCACCTCGGTATTCAACCCGGGTGCCGTCCGTTGTTGTTCGGACGCCGGGGTTCCCGATGCCGCCGCTATCGATGCCGCGGCAACACGTACCGGTATGCCGAGCCGTAAGGAGGGCGGCAGCGGACATCGCGACCTGCTCCTTCTGCGCGTGCAGACCCGGGGTCGGGAAACCGTCCTTTTCCTTGCGGAAAGCGACGACGGAGTCTCATTCCGCGTCCACCCGAGGCTCATCGAGATCGACGGAATCGATCGCCTGCGGACCCGCCCGTTCCATGTCTACGACCCACGGGTCACGCGGATCGGGGACGAGATCTACGTCGTGCTGGCGGCAGACATGGAATCGGGATGTCATCTGATCACCGCGCGGCTCACCGGCGCGAGCCACCTCGGACGTTCCGGGGCAGCGGCCCCGCGACTGGAGTTGATCGGAATCACCGAGGACCGTGAATCGCGCAACGGCGTCCTCTTCCCCGAGCGAATCGGGGGACGTTATTGCCGGTTGGAGCGGCCGAACGCGCGGCAGCTCTCATCCGGGGTGCGCACCGGCGACGAAGTCTGGCTCGCCACCTCGGACGACCTCGTCACCTGGAGGCTGGAGCGCCCCGTCTTCGCAGGACGTCCCCGGTACTGGGACGAGCTCGTCGGATCCGGACCGCCTCCGCTCAAGACCCGCGAGGGATGGCTCCATCTCTATCACGGCGTGGCGACGCATCTGAATGCGAGCATCTACCAGGCAGGGGTGTGCCTTCTCGATCCGGAGGATCCGTCGAAAGTGATCGCGCGCGGGCGGAACAACATCCTCGAACCGCGCGAGATCTACGAGACGGCCGGGCAGGTGCCGAACGTGGTCTTCCCGTCCGGATGGATCGTCGATGGCCGACGGGATGCCGGCGGTTGCGCGCCACCGGACGCCGTCGTCCGCGTCTACTACGGCGCTGCTGACACTTGCGTCGCGATGGCGGAGACGACGGTGGCCGAGCTGCTCGCGGAGTGCCGCTTGCAATGAACCTGACCGCCCTCGACTGGTCGATCGTCCTCGGCCTGCTCGCCGTGCTCTTCGGCTGCGCACTCATGACGCAGCGCTACGCCGGCGCCGTGAGCACCTTCCTGGCCGCGGGTCGGGGTGGCGGCCGGTATCTCATCGCTTTGGCGTTCGCGACCGCCGGCACCGGAGTGATCTCCCTCGTCTATTGGTTCGAGATCTATCACGAGGCCGGGTTTCCCGCGTACTGGTGGAGCTCGCTGACCGAACCGGCCCTGATCGTGATCGCGCTCTCCGGATGGATCGTCTACCGGTTCCGCCAGACTCGCGCCCTGACCCTCGCGCAGTTCTTCGAGCAACGCTACAGCCGGAACTTCCGGGTCTTCGCCGGCCTGGTCGCGTTCATCTCCGGACTGGTCAACTTCGGGATCTACCCGTCGGTGGGCGCCCGCTTCTTCATGGCGCTCTGCGGCCTGCCGACGCACTTCCAACTGTTCGGCCTGGAGTGCTCGACCTTCGCGTTCCTGATGATCGGCCTTCTCACCATTTCCCTGGTCTTCACGTTCCTGGGCGGGCAGGTTGCCGTGATGGTGACCGACTTCGTGCAAGGCGCCTTCGCCAACATCGTCTTCATCGTGCTGATCGGTTATCTCCTGGGCGTCGTCTTCCGCTGGGATCAGATCGCGACCGTGCTCCTGCAGGCGCCGGAAGGGAAATCGCTGGTCCACCCGATGCACATGTCGGGACAGAACGACTTCAACCTCTCCTATTTCCTGATCGCTGTCGCGATCGTGTTCTACACCTTCAACTCCTGGCAGGGCACCTCGGGCTACAACGCCAGCGCCCGCAGCGCCCATGAAGCGAAGATGGCGGGAATCCTCTATGGATGGCGCTTCCGGGTCCTCCTCACCGTCACGATCGTGATTCCGATCGCGGTCCTGACCCTCCAACAGCATCCGGACTTCGCGAACCAAGCCGCCCAGCTCCAGCAGTCCCTCGACGGCATCGAGGCCAGCACCGACGAGCAGCTCAAGACTCTGCAGGGACAGCTCCGCGTTCCCTATGCGCTGGCCATGCTCCTCCCCCCGGGGCTGCTGGGGCTCGTCGTCGCGGCGATGCTTGCGCTGTTCATCAGCACCCACGACACCTATCTGCACTCGTGGGGCTCGATCTTTCTTCAGGACGTGGTGCTTCCGTTCCGGAAGACACCGTTGACGCCCAAGGCGCACTTGCGCGCCTTGCGTTGGTCGATCTTCGGGGTGGCCGCCTTCATCTTCGTGTTCAGCCTGCTCGTGCGTCCGACGCAGTTCATCGCCATGTTCTTCGCGATCACCGGAGCGATCTTCGTCGGCGGAGCCGGGGCGGTGATCATCGGCGGACTGTACTGGAAGCGCGGCACGGTGTACGGGGCATGGGCTGCGATGATCTCCGGGATGATCCTCTCGGTGGCCGGCGTAATCATCAAGCAGATCGACCAGGAGGTCCTCGAACGCTTCGCGCAGCAAATGCCCTGGATCGGGAGGGTCGCTCTCTACATCAAGGTCGATCTGACGGGGCAGGAGCTCACCTTCATCGCGATGTGCGCGGCGATCGTCGCGTATGTAGTCGGATCACTTCTGGGCCCGCGGCGGGTGGCCGACATGGATCGGCTGCTCCATCGCAAGCAGTTCGCGATCGAAGCGGATCCGACTGCGCCCGTGACGCAGCGCAAGACTTGGAAAGAGCGGCTCGGGCTGGACGCAGAGTTCACGAGGGGCGACCGCTGGGTGGCCTATCTGTCGGTCGCCTGGCCGCTGGTTTGGACGGCGATCTTTCTCGGCGTCACGGTTTGGAATCTCGTCGCCGACGTCCCCGACACGTGGTGGGTCCGCTTCTGGCACGTGTGGACGTGCGTCTTCACCGCGGGGGCCTTGCTCGTCACGGTCTGGTTCACGATCGGCGGCTTCTTCGATCTGCGCTATCTCTTCCGGTACCTCAAGTCGTACGTGCCCGACCCGGCTGACGACGGAAGAGTGTCGAGCCCCGAGATCGCCTCCTCCGCTCAGTTGACCACGACTTCCATCGGTCCCCGCGACGAAGCACGCTGACCGTAGCGGCCCATCGTCCGCGTGTCACTGGGAGGCGACGACGACGCCGACCGCCCCGATGAGGACGTCGATGCCCGCACCGACCAGTGTGCCTGCGACCCGCCGATCCGGCTCGGGCACCGTCACCGACCGGACATCGATTCCCGAAATCACCTGCAGAGCGTATTCCTTCGTGTCTGAGTTCGGAGGTCGCGTTGAGAGAATGAGATCCAGCGAGTCGGACCGGCGTCCGACGTCCACCAGCCACCCTTCGCGTTCTCCCTGCGCCGTCGAAACGCTCACGAAGCTCCCGATCGAACGCTCGTCCACTTCCGAGACAGAGACGTGCTGGTCCTCACCGTGGGACCGCCGCCCCATCTCGTAGCCGATCACTGTGCATCCCGACATGCCGCTTCCGACGGACACCCACACGAAGCACGTACCCAGGCGCCCCGCCCAACGCCACGCTGCCATCCAAGTCGTCGTCATCGAATCACCGCTCCCAGATCGTTCATGGCCAAGTCGTATCGCACGACCACTTCATCGTCATCGCGATCCTCGACGACGTAGATTCTCTCCCGGGCATCCGCACACTTGACGCCGAATCGCCCAGGCAAACGGGAGGAGCACTTGAGACGCCCGTCCTCGCCATAGAGGTCCACGACATTCTCGCCCGGGTCTCCCGGACCCTTTTGGGGATAGCCCAGCACGGTGAGAAACCCGAGGTCCCCCAGGCAGACGATCGCATTCGCCATCGGTCCCACCATGTACTCCACGGAACCCTCGGTGTAGTCGGGCTCCGCGGGAGCCCCCAGCTCGTCGAACCGGGCGCGATGGGTCCGCAGGAGATCTCCCGCTTGGCCATCGACCCGGACCAGTTGCGGCGTCATCTGCACGTAGTACATCGTGTCGTCGCGTGCCAAGTCCAGAAAGCCACCGCCAAAGACCAACTCCGTGCGCGGGTCCACATTCTTTCCCCTGCCATAGGCCTCTCCGAACGAGCGGACGTAGGTGCCGTCTCCGAGATCTCCGGTGTACTCGTCAATGACGGTTTCCTTGAACACATCGAGGCTCGTCGTATAAACCCGACCCGTGGACGTGACCCGGATCGAACGAACGAGCTCGTGGTTGCTTCGATCGATGAATCCGGCGGCTCGACCATCGGGAAGGAGAACTGAGATCACCCCGCTCTTTCCGGCGACATAGATCCGTCCGTCCGGACCGACGTCCAGGCAGAGGGGCCCCCAGAACTCGCCAGGCCCCTCCCCCTTTCGTCCGACGTCGTAGAGGAACTCTCCCGTCGCGTCGAAGACATGGATCACGTCGAAACCCTTGTCCAGAACGTAGACGGATCCGCCATCATCCACGGCTACATCGGCAACCATTCCGAAGGCACAGTCCGAGCTTTGCCCGAACACGAAGTCCTCGTGAAGAACGAGCCCCGCCACGTCGCCCGCTTGTGCAACGTGGACCATACCCGCCATGATCAGCAATGCTAACGTTGACAGCCATCGGTTCCGCATTCTCGCACCCCTTCATATTGATTGCCGGCCTTTGTCTGATCGCGTCTCCTGCTTCGTGGGCGCGACGCTGCCTAGGGGTTACCCGGATTCAACGGAAGAGTCTTGTTGTGAACCAACAGGCCGTCGACGTAGAACGTGTGTGCTTCATCCACCTCTATGTTGTAGACGCGCGCTCCTCGCGGCACCCATTCGATAGACTCGATCGTCGTGACTCCGGCCCGTCCCACGACCTGCTGCCCGGTTCGAAGCGCTTCCGCGGGAACCCATTTCCCCCCGACCCGGAACGGATGGCTGGATGTCGTGCCGAGCTCTCCGTTGATCAGGTAGTAACCCGAGGCGAGCGTGCAGTAGGTGCGACGAACCATCCCCGTGGTAGCCGTTCCACCGAGACTCGATACGAGAACCTCGTCACCGACAACCAAGTCCTCGATGCTCACATTGCCGGAAGGCGTCGCGACCTGCGTACCCGCCAACAGGCACCCACCACTCGTGCAGCTTCCGGACGCGACGCAGGTGTAGCTGTTGGTCTGACAGAATTGGTAGCCGGACGCTTGCGCCACCGTGCAAGACCACCTCGCGGGCGGCCCCGGATCATCGAGTTGGCAAAACACGCAGAGGCCCTGACTGGATGCACGCTGCGGAAGTGCGATGAAGGCGGCCATGAAGAAGAGCGCCAATACCGGATAGACCTGGGAAGATCTCGCGACCATGATCATTCCTCCCGTTCTCATCGGTTTTCAGATGACGCGGACAGAGGATACGACCCCTGAACCGCTTTGAACGCGAGCACGTCGTGGCCGTGTGGGTTGCTCTCAGCCTCGTGGGTTGATGTCAGTCATCTTGCGCGCCCCAGTGCGGCCACTGTGCGTCGAAGGTCGGCCCAATCAGGTGCCGACCACTCTACTCGTGAGGCCCCATCTCGTCCACACCCGAATCGCTCTTGTACAACATCATCGTGCCTCTCCCTCCGGCGGAGGCTCCGATCAGTGTCCTCTCGGGGTCGCTCACCGTGCTCGGATGCGGTCAAAGCAGTTTTACAGCCGCGTCCACAGGTCTCTGATCGATCTATCGACCGGAAGTCGTCAGCGGCCCTGCGGGAAATCGAAAGCCACCAGATCTGGCGCTTTGGCTTGCATTTAGCCGAGCGTCCACCTGCTCGGGCTCCATCGCCGTTCGGTCGCACAATCCGTCCGGGCCCGACCGGTGTCGATCCGTCGACGGTGCTGTCGCCGAGTCGTCACGGCGAGGCAGATCTTTCCGAGCTTCCCCAGGTACGTCCTGGCCGTCTCCCGGATTCCCATCGGCTATTTCGAGAGTGCCGACTGGATCACTCGCGAGAGCCACGGCACGTCGTCACGCGACAGTCGCTTTCCGAACGCAACGAACGTGACTCCGAAGGTGAGCATCAGGAGACCTGCCAGCGGAAGCCACCACACGGACGCATCGTGCACCACGACGATTCCCGCGGCCACGGTCGTCCACACGGCGCAGAAGCCGAGCCAGACGGTCATGAACGCCCTGGCCCACCGGTGCATCCCGAAGCGGCCGACCAAGACGACGCGAGCGTCGACCTCGCGAAACTCGCCGGTGTAGTGCGGTTTCAAAGAGTTCTGACTGCGCGGGTTCACACGATAGAGCGAGACCCGATCCCGGCTGACGTGCCCGACCGCGACCTCGTGCCGAGGAAAGTCGAACACGCGTCCTCGATCGGTAACGGCGGAGAGTCTTTGGATCGACTCGTCGATTCCGTACGCGCTCGGGAAATCGCCAGGGACGCTGCCGTACAACAGGTCGAGAAATCGACGGAGCATCGAGCCACCTCGCGCGGATCCTACCCCTGCCTGACGATATCGACCGAGATCTCCACGGCCGGGATCGTCCCCCGGTTCTCGAGCCAGTGCAGTGTGTTGCGGTCCTCCGGCCATCCAACTCCGGGCCCGTAGTCCGTCGTGACGCCGTCGCGGTGATCCGTGATCGTCCCTTGCAGGACGTAGACGGTACCCGGCCGATCCCGATGGTCATGCAGCGGGCCGAAGACTCCTCCGGGCTCGATCGTGACCATCCGCATCCGAAGGTGGCGCCCGGCCATGCCTTCGATCTCCGGTCCGAGATCGACCGTCGTCAGCATCTTGACCGTCACGCCCTTCGTTTCCGGTGCAATTCGCTCCGCGCTCATCGCACGCTCCTTTCACCTTCGCTGGTCGACCGTGCCATGAGCTCGTCCGCGTTTCGGGTCGAGAGCCGCCCGTCCGCGTCCGTCACCTGAACGACCGGCACGTCGTTCAATGCCGCGATCGAGAACCCGGCCTTGCCATTCGCGAGCATGAGCTGGCAGAACGGATTCTCGTCATACGGCAGCAGCGCGAACCTGGCCTCCACACCATTGCCATCGCGGGAGGAGATCTCGATCCCCGGGCCGGCGCCTCCGACAACGGTCTGGAATCCACGGCGGTCGAGGAGGACCAGCTTTCCCGAGCCCCGGTCGACGGACAGCTCCGCCATCTGGCTCCCGTTCTGGTCCACGAGCACGAAACGCTCGGCACGCAGGACCGGCTCTGCCTTGGGCGAGGGGGATTGCCCCATGAGAATCAACAGTGCGGTGACACTCAATACTGCGGCTCCGATCGTGCGCTGTCTGCGGAGACTCTTCTCCAGACCCGCGATGCGGGCTTCGAGATCGGTCGTGTACATCGGATTCTCCTCGCGTAGTCGTTCGCGGCTCTCTACGGCCGGAATGACCTTCGCCATGCCGGCAATTCTTAGCGGGGTGCCTGATCGTCTGTGGAACATCGACTTTGCGCCGGACCTCCTCTTACCGACTCAGGTCAGCGTGTGGGCATCGCGTGCCAGGAGCCAGCAGCCGTCGCGTTGCCTGCGGTATATGGTGATGCGGTACCCCGCGAGTCGCGTGGCCTCGCCTCCGGACCGCGGGGTCACGGATAGGGCGTCCTTGGCACCCATCCCCTGAGTTGCATCCGTCACAGCGGAGCAATTCGACTGCGAAGTTCTGCCACTGCATTCCAGTTGTGGTGCCTCGAGTGCACACTGCCGGCGCCTCTTTCCTTGAGTACGATCAAACCCTCGGACCAGTAGGCAAGGAGCGCCCGGCGAACACCATCCAGCTCAAGAAATTGGTGCGCGTCCACGAACGAACCCCAGAACCCGACGGATACTGACCGAGGCAGGGCGCTCGCGTATACGTCGTTGCGAAGAGTTCCGCGATGTCTTCGAACCCACTTTCGAACGTCCGGAAAGTCCAAGACCAAACAGTCCATCACAATGCTGTGGTACGAGCCTTTCTCGGCCGGGTCAGGTAGGCTGGCGAAAGCCACTTCGTGTCGACCGATGTTGATCGTGTAGTAACGCCCTCCGGACGTACCGGGAAAGAGCGTAAAGGTCCAAGCTCCTTGGATATCCAGCCAATTCAGAATCCCGGTGAAAGAAAACAGCTTGGTGAGAAATCCCGCGAACAGCTCGTCTTGGAACATCCGATCGATCTTCGGTTTGCTGACGATTTGTTCCGGGTCCAGAGCGTTGAGGCGAGCACGAACGCGGTGCGGCGCTATTCGGAAAAGCTCCTTTTGGCCCCGAGGGGTCCGCGACTGCTTGCTTCGAAAGGCGTAGTGCATATCGTACTCGACCTTCCGCCAATCGTGGACTTCCCGAAAATCATACAGAGTCCATGGGCCGAGCCCACGATATGGTTCTGCGGCGTTGATCTCCCGGATGCGCTTCATCGGGGGATGATCTGTCCCGCCGATCTTGACGAGCTCGGAGTTCTGCGTCGTGAGAACGTAGACGTGACCTCGCTTCGACCTCATGAACTCACCTTCCAGGGCTGAGGGAGACATCATCGGACGCTCTGAGTCCGTACCCGTCCACCCATACGCTGTCTTGCGCGAGAATCAATTGATGGCCTGATCCATCGGCGAGCCAGGCTGCCAATCCGAGCGGAGGTTCCGCCGACCACCCGAAAACGTCGTCCAGGGCAAGGAGATGTCCACCGTCGACGGCGGTATTCCGGAGGTTGATCGTCCGCGAGCTTCCGGTTCGAGACACGATCGCTGCCCGTACCAGACTCACCGCAGGCGGAAACGAATCGGAGTCGGCGTCGATCTTGACCGCCGCGTGGAGCAGACGATCCCGGTACGTATAGGCGAATCGCACCCTCCGCAACGTGAGCCCGCTGCCACCCAGAATCCCGGTCGAATCCGCCATGGCCAAGGTGTCGGCGACGGTCGGAATCGGCTCTGTCCCAGTTGGCTGGTCGTCGCCGCCACAGGCGACGCCACCTAGCACCACAATCGTCGCTGCGACTGCGATGCTTCCGATCCGCACGTTCATGGTCACGCCTCAGCCTCCAGCGGAGCGGTCTTGCGCGAATGACGGCGCTCCCGATCGATCCTTGTCGCAACAGCGATCATGCCTGAACCTGCGGAGGAAGGACCGGGCACGAGCAACGGGATCTCCCAGGTACTGATCGGGGCCCCGCATGCCGCGTGCATTCAATTCCGGAGTCGCCAGCAAATCGAAGTCGACCGCATGAATCGTCGCCGTCCATCCAGGATACCGCGATTGCCAACCCCGCCAGTAGTGTTCCCGCAAAGCTCGGATCAGGTACCTGTCGACGCGGCCAGTCGGTACCGGTCCTCAGAACCCGGAGTGATGGGTGATCTCCCAGTCCTCCGCGATCTTTCCGTCCTTGATGCGGCTGATGACGATGCCCTCCGTGGTCCAGACCTTTCCCGTCGGCTGGACGCCTTGGAACACGCCGGTATGGTGCCCGCTGCTCGTGAAGCGGGTGACGACCAGATCGCCCTCCGCTACCTGCTGCAGGACCAGAGCGCGCCGATCGTCGCAGGCGGCGAGTATGGAACCAGCAAACGCTCGCACGGTCTCGAGCCCGCGAATCTCGGCTCCGTCAGGGCCGTAGTGGACATAGTCGATCGCGTAGATGTCGGCGATCGCATCGAGATTGCGCTGATTGATCACTTCCTCGAACCATCGCCGGGCCAACGCCTTTGCGGCTTCCGTATCGTCCAGCCCGGCTTCGAGCGGACGCTCGTCACTACCGCTCGCGCGCAGGCTCCAACCAGCCGCGGCTGCGACCAGGCAACACGCTACGGCCACGTACTTGATCATGGGACTCTCCTAACTGCAGCGGCCCAGAGCACATTTCGCGGGCCAAGATCCACCTACACCATCAGGATGCCGGCGGCGCCACCACTTCACGGGGTTGTCGGAACATCGTCCCATCGGAACAGCGACTCGACCGACGCGGCCACCTTTTCGACTGGGAGGTCGCTCGTGTCGATCACCGGGAGGCCCAGAGCATCCGCCTGTCCTCTCAGGTATGCGGCCCATTCCTGCATTCTCGCCGTCGCCAACTCCGGCTGGTTTCGCTCAAACGCGAGCCGATGATGCCGCACTTCGCGTCTACAGTCGAGAAGCACCGGGTGGATTCTGACGTCGTGGTATCGGGCTGCCGCCTCGGCAATGTACGAGGGACGGGTCTGCCCCTCGAGAAGCTGAATCGCTGGGCGCCTCTCCGCGAGATCGGCTATCCAACGGAAGGTGGCCCACTTCTGCCAGGCTTCACCCCCACCGAACTCCCGCTCCATCGTTTCCGCCGAAGGGACACCGATGTGATCGAAGTAGAACGTCTGTCCGGCCCAAGGAGATCTGGTGGCCAAGTGGCGAGCCACGGTCGTCTTGCCGACTCCCGAAGCGCCGATCAGACAGACGATGTCGCGCATGGGCCTCCTCGTTGCTACGTGCGCTGCTAGTACATCGGGTTTCCGCTCTTCGTCTGCTTCGGGACCTCCTGAATGGAGTCCCAGTGCTCCACGATCTTCCCGTCGCTGTCGAAGCGGAAGAAGTCCATGGTCACGTACTCCGCACGCGACATCGCAGCGGAGTTCACTCGCCCCATACTCTTCACCTCAAACGACTCGAGGTCTGTGAGTGGTCTGCGCAACGCCGACGCCGGCCCCTCCGGACGCGATCTCGTCCGGCGAGAACGATCGCGGGCGGCTAGGGCGTATCGTCGGAGAGCGGTATCAGTGCGGTCATTCGACCGAACCAGACGTCGTCCGCCAGCCCGGCTAT
>JAGQHR010000308.1 GCA_020431745.1 Candidatus Eiseniibacteriota bacterium | reverse complement strand
GAGAGCGTCGTCGCGGGGCTCGATCGTCTGCTCGCGAATCCCGACGTCGATCTGATCCTGGCCCTGGGGCCGCTCGCCTCGATGGAGGCCGGTCGCCGGGGCCGCCTGACACATCCGGTCGTCGCTCCCTTCGTCCTCGATGCGGAAGCACAGGGGATTCCGCGGACCGAGCAGGGAACCAGCGGAGTTCCGGGTCTGACCTACCTCGAGTCACCCGCCGTCTTTGCCCGGGATCTGTCCGCCTTCCATGAGATCGTTTCTTTCCGCCACTTCGCGTTCGTGGCGAACCGTTCCCTGCTCGAAGCAGTTCCGGGAATCGCGACGCGACTGCGGGAGTCGGTGCAGCCCATGGGGATCGATGTGACGATCGTGCCCGCGGCTGGAACGGCGAAGGATGTGCTGGCTCTGATTCCCCCGGACGCGGATGCGGTCTACGTCGTGCCCCTCATCGAGCTCCTTCCGGGCGAGTTCGATCGCTTCGTGGAGGCCTTGGCGGATCGCAAGATTCCCTCGTTCTCCTTCCTGGGTCGGGAGGATGTCGAACGGGGTATCCTCGCCGGACTGACTGCGGACTCGATCTTTCCGCGCTACGCACGTCGCACCGGGCTTCAGGTGCAGCGGGTCCTCCTGGGAGAAAAGCCGGAATCGCTGCCGGTGGCGATGAGCCGCCGCGAGGAGCTGAGTCTCAACCTCGCGACCGCAAAAGCGATCGGCGTGCGGCCGACGTTCCGCATCCTGACCGAGGCCGTGCTCGTCGACAACCAGTCGACACCGCCGGCGCGCACGATCGGCCTCCTCGACGTGCTGACGGAATCGGTCATGGTCAATCGCGATCTCATCGCGCAGGAGCACGCGGTCGCTGCCGCTTCGCAGGATACGCGGAAGGCGAAGGCGCGGCTCTTGCCACAGATAGATGTCAATGCGACCGGTGTCGTGATCGACGGAGACCGTGCGGAAGCCAGCCTCGGATCCGCCGCCGAGCGGACCCTCACCGGTGCTGCGACCGTGTCCCAGATACTCTGGTCCGAGTCCGCCCTCGCCGGACTCGCCATCCAGAGCGACCTGCAAGTGAGCCGGGAGGCCGAGCTGGAGCGTGCGCGGCTGGACGTCGCGCTCGATGCCGCGACCGCGTATCTGCAGCTCCTGCGGGCCAAGACGCTGGAGCGGATCCGCCGCGACGATCTCCGGCTGACCCGTTCGAACCTCGAGCTCGCACGCATTCGCGAATCGCTGGGGATCTCCGGACCGGCCGACGTCTATCGCTGGGAGAGCCGGATCGCGGACGGTCGCAAGGCGTCCATCGAAGCCAATGCGCAGCGCAACCTCGCCGAGATGGCGCTCAACGAAATCCTCCATCGTCCGTTGGAAGAGCCGTTCGCGACGGTCGAGACCGAGCTCACCGACCCGGCGCTTCCGGACATGGGAGCCGTGGGCAGATACATCGAGGATCCGTGGAGCTTCCGGATCTTCCGGCGTTACATGACGGAGCATGCCCTTGCTACGTCTCTGGAGCTGCAGCAGATCGATGCCGCGATCGCAGCGCAGGAACGTGCGCGGACGTCGGCGCGCCGGTCGTTCTATTCGCCGACCCTCGCGCTGCAGGGTCAGGTCGCGCAGGAGCTGGCCTCGGGAGGCGCCGGATCGGGAGGGAGCGGACTGTCGATTCCCGGATTGACGCTGCCCTCCGCCGACGACACCGATTGGAACGTGAGCCTCCGGCTGTCCCTGCCGCTCTTCAACGGAGGCAGCCGGATCGCGGACGTCACGCAGGCGTCCGAGGAGCTGACGCGTTTGCGGACGCAGCGCGAAGGGATCGCGGACCGGATCGAGCAGCGCATGCGCTCGGCGTTGCACGTGGCCGGTGCCTCCTACGCGGCGATCGCGCTTGCGCGGGAGTCGTCGGAGGCCGCGCAGAAGAACCTGGAGCTGGTGACCGACGCCTACTCCCGCGGGGTTCTGGAGGTCATCGACCTGCTCGATGCGCAGAACGTGGCGGTGGCGGCCGATCAGGCGGCTTCGGATGCAGTGCACGACTTCCTGCTGGATCTCTTCCAGGTCGAGCGGGCGAGCGGCAAGTTCACGTTCATGGTCCCGGAGCCGCAACGGCAGGCGTGGTTCGATTCGTTGCAGCAGTACTTCGACGCGGCCACCCGCGACGGGGAGTGATCGCACCGACCGGACGGCCCCCGAGCGATCGACCGGAGGATCGCCGGGCCACGATTCCACCCAGGAGAGTTGCATGAAACCAAACCTCGATCGCGCGCGGGCTTGGCCCGTAACTCCCGGAACGAAGGGGCGACGAGCGGTGCCTCGCGGCGTCGCGTGGCCGGGCGCCCTGCTCGGGGTCGTCGCGCTTCTCTGCGTCGGGTGTGGTGGAAGCGAAGAGGACGCGGCTCCCGTGATCCGTCCCGTGCGGTATCAGACGATCTTCTCGACCGGTGGAGCCCGGACTCGCTCCTTTTCGGGACTGTCGCGGGCGAGCGTCGAATCACGGCTCAGCTTCAAGGTGCCCGGGACGGTCACCCGAGTCGCGGTCTCGGTCGGGGATCACGTGAAGTCCGGTCAGCTCATCGCGGACATGGATCCCAAGGACTATCGCTTGCAGAAGGAAGAAGCGGAGGCGAGCCTGCGCCGGCAGCAGGCGCAGGCTCGGAATGCGCAAGCGGACTACGATCGCGTGCGGGCTCTCTACGAGAACGGTCATGCCTCGCTGGGAGATCTCGACGCGGCTCGGGCGGGCTCGGAGACCGCGGCGGCGGCCGTGCGGGCCTCGGAGAAGGGGCTCGAGCTTGCGGTGTCTCAGCTGGGGTATACGCGGTTGACCGCCCCGGTGGACGGGGCGATCGCCGCCGTGAACGTGGAAGCGAACGAGAACGTGCAGGCCGGGCAGACCGTCGTGGTCCTGACCTCAGGATCGACGCCGGAGGTACAGGTCGCGATGCCCGAGGTCCTGATCGGAGAGGTCACGGAAGGGGACTCCGTTCTCGTGACCTTCGACGCGATGCCAGGACGAGGCTTTCCCGCTGTCGTCACGGAGGTCGGCGTTGCCTCGACGGGGATGGCCACGACGTTTCCGGTGACGGTTCGGCTGGGAGAATCCGGCAAGGACGTGCGCGCGGGGATGGCGGCCGAAGTCGCGTTCCGCTTCGCCTCCAGCGACGGGAAGAATCGGATCGTCGTGCCTCCGGTCGCCGTGGGCGAGGATCGGGAAGGCCGCTTCGCCTTCGTCGTCGCCGACGTCAAGGACGGGACCGGCGTCGCGCGACGCGTGCCGGTGCGCACCGGCGATCTCACCTCCGAAGGGCTGGAAGTCGTCGAAGGGTTGAGCGACGGCGACCTGCTCGTCACGGCCGGCGTCAATCGGATCACGGACGGACAAGCGGTCCGGCTCCTGGGGCTCACCCGAGCGGGCTCGGACGAAGCGGGTGAGGCCCATGCCGGCGCGGACGGCGCGGCGGGCGACGAACGGTCGCCTGCCGGTGCCGCGGGATCGGGTCGATGAACCTGACGGCGGCGGCCATCCGCAACGACCGCGTCACCTGGCTCGCGCTGGCCGTGGTGATCCTGAGCGGATACAGCGCGTATCGCGCGCTGCCCCGAGCGGAAGATCCCGGGTTCACGGTGCGCACCGCACTCGTGCGGACCTACTTCCCAGGGGCGAGCCCCGAGCGGGTGGAGCTGCTGGTCACCGACAAGCTGGAGAAGCGGATCCAGGAAATGCCGGAGGTCGACTTCCTCTCCAGCGAGAGCCGCACGGGAGTGTCCTACGTCTTCGTGAACGTGCGCGCGCAGTACAGCGAGATGCGCCCGATCTGGGACCGCCTGCGGCGCAAGACGGAGGCGGCGCAGGGCGACCTTCCGGAAGGGACGCGCGGTCCCTACGTCGATGACGAGTTCGGCGAAGTGTTTCCGATCATGGTCACGATCACGGGGGACGGTTTCGACTATGCCGAGCTCGACGATGTGGCCGACGAGATCCGGGAGGAGCTGCTGCGACAGAGCCAGGTCGCGAAGGTCGTCATCTACGGCAATCAGGAAGAACGGGTCTTCGTCGAGTACAACAACGCGCGGCTCGCCGAGGTGGGACTCTCGCCGGGGCAGCTCAAGAGCATCCTGGAGAGCCGGAACATCATCATCCCGGGCGGCTCCATCATCACGGGCGGTGAAGAGATCGTCCTCGAACCATCGGGCAACTTCGAGTCGTTGGACGATCTGGGGCACACCATCATCCAGCTTCCGGGTCGCAGCGACGTCGTCTACCTGGCCGACCTGGCGCGCATCCATCGTGGATACGTCGATCCTCCCCGTTCGGCCATGCACCGGCACGGCGAGCCATGCCTGGGACTTTCCGTCTCGATGCGCGAAGGGGGCAACGTCATCCTCCTCGGGGAGGAGGTCAAGGCGGTCATCGACCGCGCGCGTGAGGACTACCCGATCGGACTGGACTTCGAGACTCCGATCTTCCAGCCCCAGTTCGTCGACTCCCAGGTCAAGGGGTTCGTCGTCAACCTCCTGGAAGCCGTGGGGATCGTTCTCCTGGTCATGCTCCTCTCGCTGGGGCCGCGGACCGGGCTCGTCGTCGCGACGCTCATCCCGACCACGATGTTCGCGACCCTGGCGCTCATGAAGTCGTTCGGAATCGGGTTGGATCAGATCTCGATCGCAGCGCTCATCATCGCCCTCGGGATGCTGGTCGACAACGCCATCGTGATGTCCGAATCGATCATGGTGCAGATCGCGGCCGGCACGGATCGGTTCAAAGCGGCCGTCGACTCCGCCAACGAGCTGCGCATCCCTCTGCTCACCTCTTCTCTGACGACCTCGGCGGCCTTCCTACCGATCTTCCTCGCGGAATCGGAGACCGGAGAGTACACGGCATCGCTCTTCAAGGTCGTGACGATGGCGCTGCTCTGCTCCTGGGTTCTGGCGCTGACGATGACACCGCTCCTGTGCGTGCTCTTCATTCGCGTCAAGCCGGGCAGCGAGGAGAACTTCGATACCCGCTTCTACCAGGTCTATCGGCGGGGATTGGGGCTGGCCCTCCACCACCGCGGCATCGCGCTCGCAGGGG
>JAGQHR010000307.1 GCA_020431745.1 Candidatus Eiseniibacteriota bacterium | reverse complement strand
GACCGGCGCAAGGACATGGAAGTGTTCGGCTACCGCTTCGGTGTCCGCTGGGACGACGGTCTCGCGGTCCGCCTCTTCGCCTGTCGCTTCGGGGACATCCGGGAAATCCGGGTCGTCGGGGACGATGCGGCCGATCTGACCCTCCGCAACGGCGAGACCTACGAGGCCGACGGGGGATCGAACGACGTCGGGACCGAGATCACCGTCTGGGACGACGCGGTCGGGAAGATCGCCCTCCGCTGGAATCGGATCGATCGGATCGAGTTCAAGCCGACGCCCGCCGGGCTCCGGGTCGACGACGTCCGCCTCAAGGGCAAGCTCACCACCGAGGACGGGGACTTCGAGGGCTTCATCCAGTGGGACAGTGAGGAAGCGCTCTCGAGCGACGAGCTCAACGGCTACTCCCGGGACGGCAAGCTGGACATCCGGATGGATCGGATCGCGGCCATCGAGCGCGCGCACGATCACTGCCGGGTCGAGCTCAAGGACGGGCGCACCTACGACCTCGACGGGACCAACGACGTGGACTCCTCGATCCGCGGAATCCTCGTCGAGGATCCCCGCTACGGGCGGATCGAAGCGACCTGGGACGCTTTCGAGCGCCTCGAGTTCGTCGACAACAAGAGCTCGGGCCGCGGCTACGACTCCTACGCCCCGGCCAAGCGGCTCCGGGCCACCGTCACGGATCTGGACGACGAGGCTCGGACGGGAACGATGTACTTCGACCTCGACGAAGGCGAGACCTGGGAGTTCCTCAACGGGACTCGCCGGGGCGTCGAATACAACATCCCGTTCTCGATGGTCCGGACGATCGTCCCCAAGGGGCGCGACGACTCCGAGGTCACGCTGACCAACGGCGAGACGCTGCGTCTGGAAGACGGTCACGACGTCAGCGAGGAAAACGACGGAATCCTACTTTTCGTGAACGATGACGAGGATGATTCCGTCTACATCCGGTGGGACGACGTCGACCGGATCGAACTGTTGCAGTGACCCCGAGGGAGGTCCCCCCTCGTTTTCGATAGCCTCCGTGCGAGGCGCCCCTCCTTCCGGGTCGGGGGAGCCTGCCGGTGAGTCGAGCTACCGTCCGGCCACGATGCTCGCTCGCTGGTGGGTTCCCCGATCTGTTTCTCCTCTCCGCACGTTATGCTCGCGTCCATGCACGTCACGCTCCTCTCCGCGTATCACGGAGGCAGTCATCAGGCCTGGGCGGAAGGGTATGCCCGGAACAGCCGCCATCGGGTCGAGATCCTGTCGCTGCCCGCGTCCTTCTGGAAGTGGCGGATGCACGGCGGCGCACTCTCGCTGGCGCAGCAGCTGGAAGAGCGGATCCCCCGGACCGATCTGGTGCTCGCGACCGACATGGTCGACCTCGCGACCTTCCTCGGTCTGACCCGGCGGCGGCTGGGCGACACCAAGAGCGTCCTCTACCTGCACGAAAACCAGCTGACCTATCCGCTGCCGGAGGACGGCACGACCGGACCGATGCGGCGGCAGCTGGGGGAGCGGGATCGGCACTACGCCTTCATCAACTTCGCGTCGATGCGGACGGCCGATCGGGTCTGCTTCAACTCCGCGTTCCATCGACGCGAGCTGCTCGCCGCCTTGCCGGCGTTCCTCAGCCACTATCCGGACGAGAAGGATCCCTCCTGGATCCGGCAGATCGAAGACGTGGCGGAGGTGCTGCCCCTCGGCATCGACCTCGCCCGGGTCGACGACACCGATCCCGGCATCCCGGCGTTGCGCGAGGAGGGGCGGACGGCGTCGCGTGTGGGGGACCGGACGGCGTCACGCGAGGAGGACCGGACGGCGTTGCAGGTGGCGGATCCGACGGCGCCGCGCGAGGAACGCCCGACCGCACCTCTCGTGCTATGGAGCGGCCGCTGGGAATACGACAAGGATCCGGAGGCGTTCTTCGCCGCCCTCGATGCCGTGGCCGCGACGGGGCGCGCCTTCCGTCTGGCGGTCTGTGGCGCCAATCCCCGGCAGGCTCCGCGCGAGTTCCTGGAGGCGCGCCGAAGGTTGGGGGAGCGGGTCGTGCATTGGGGCTTCGCGGAGGAGGCCGCCTATCTCGATCTCCTGCGTCGCGCCGACCTCGTCGTCTCGACCGCCCGGCACGAGTTCTTCGGGATCGCCGTTTGCGAAGCGATGTATGCCGGGGCCGCGGCGGTCCTGCCCGATCGTTTGAGCTATCCGGACCTCGTTCCCGCGAAGCTCCACGGAGACTGCCTGTACTCCGGCCGGGAGGAGCTGGTGGAACGGCTCTGCCGGTTGCTCGATGAGCCCGCGACTACCCGGCACATCGGCGCCGAGCTTCGGGAGGCCGTCGCCGGATTCGATTGGCGCACGATGGCGGGGGTCTACGACACCCGTTTCGAGGAGATCGTCCGCTCGTGAACCCGGTTCTGCACGTAACGCTGCTGGTGCTGCTCGACCTCGGGTTGCTGGCGGGATTGCTCGCCATCCCGCTGGGACTGAGCGGCAACTTCATCCTGCTCGGATTGGCGGTGGTCGTGGCGATCGCGACCAAGCTCCAGGCGATCGGTTGGCTGGCACTGATCCTGATGGCCGTGGCCGTAGTCGCCGGGGAGGTGGTGGAGGCGCTGCTCGGCTCGCTCGTGGCGCGCAAGTACGGCGCGAGCAAATGGGGAATGCTGGGCGCGTTCGGGGGCGGACTCGTCGGAGCCGCCCTGGGCACCATGATTCTGCCGGTCGTCGGATCGATCCTGGGATCGTTTCTGGGTGCGGCCGCCGGCGCGATCGGAGCCGAGCTCGCGGCGGGGAAAGGCCGGGAGCCCGGGTTGCGTGCGGGTTGGGGCGCGTTCCTAGGGAAGGTCCTCGCCACCGCCTTCAAGACCGCGATCGGGCTCGCGATCGCGGTCTATCTCGTGGTGGTCACTCACTGAATCCGCGCGGAATCTGGGCCGGGACCTCCACATTTTTGGGGGTCCTCCACGCCTGCCGACGGCCGCGGAAGTCCCCGACCACGTGGTGACTTTTCCTTATTGTGGGAATCCCTGCTGCTGATCGTGGAAGGTTCGCGATCGCCGTAAGGTCTTCGCTTACTGCGCTCCCCTGCGAACCGTCCTTGACACGGGACTCCACCAGGGATACAACCCAATGCCGTTGATCGGGAAGCGCCTTGACCAAGGGGGAGGGCCCCGGTAGCATGCCGAACTTGTGAAACAATGCACTAACTTCCGGGCGCCGGGTTCCAGGGGCAGAGCTCACGATGCCGCGAAGACCGGGAACGCTCGTACGGCGCGGATAACTCTATGAGCCGATTCATGTTTCCCAAGTGGCTGGATGCCCTCCGGCCCTTGTTGGTCCTCGTCCTGGCCGGAACCCCGGCTTATGTCCTGTTCCTGGTTTACTACGGCTTCTGGCCGACGACCCGGACCCAGGGCTACATGCCGCTCCAGCCCGTGCCCTACAGCCACGCCGTCCATGTCGGGAAGCTCGGGATGGATTGCCGGTACTGCCACACCGGCGTCGAGAGCAGCGCGGCTGCGTCGATCCCGCCGACCGCGACCTGCATGAACTGCCACACCGCGATCTGGCCGGACAGCCCCAAGCTGCAGCCCGTGCGCGACAGCTACGCGACCGGGGAGCCGGTCCAGTGGATCCGGGTCCACGATCTGCCCGACTTCGTCTACTTCAACCACAGTGCGCACGTCACCCGCGGGATCGGGTGCGTCTCCTGCCACGGTCGGATCGACAAGATGGACGAGGTCTATCAGGAGGCCCCGATCAGCATGGCCTGGTGCCTCGACTGCCACCGGAATCCGGAGAAGAACCTGCGCCCCGTCGAGTTCGTCACCTCCATGGACTGGGTCCCGAACGAGGACCAGCTCACCCTCGGCGCGCGACTTGCGGAAGCCAACAACATTCACCCCTCGACGGACTGCTCTACATGCCATCGATGAAAACCGAGATCGCCCAGAAGACCGGCCGGGATTACTGGCGGAGCCTCGAGGAGTACGCGCAGACGGACGAGTTTGCGCAGATGATGCGCCGGGATTTTCCCAGCGTCGCTCCGGAGGGACTCACCGACGGCAGCCGCCGCGACTTCCTCAAGCTGATGGGAGCATCGCTCGCGATGGCGGGGCTGACGGGCTGTAGCTGGCCGGAGGAGAAGATCCTCCCGTTCACGAACCGTCCCGAGGGCCGGCTGCCCGGAGTGCCCGTCTACTACGCGACGAGCATGGAGCTCGGCGGCGTGGGACGTGGACTGCTCGTCAAGAGCTACGACGGTCGCCCGATCAAGATCGAGGGCAACCCACAGCATCCCGAGAGCCAGGGAGCCTCGGACGTGCTGAGCCAGGCGAGCGTGCTCGATCTCTACGATCCGGACCGGCAGCAGACCATCGAGGAGCGTCAGGGCGGCACCGGATACTCCCGCGCCTGGGCCGACTTCGATGCCGCGGCGCGGCAGGCGATGCGGGGCCACCGGGGGCAGGGCGGGCGCGGGCTCGCGGTGCTCGCGGAATCCTCGTCCTCTCCGACCCTGCTCCGCCTCCGGGAGCGTTTGCAGGCGGAGCTTCCGGCCGCGCGGTGGGCAGAGTGGGAGCCGGTCACGCACGACGTGGTGCGGGAAGCGACGACGGCGGCCTTCGGGCAGCCGATGCGGCTCCATCCTGCGTTCGAGCGCGCGGAAGTGGTCCTCAGCCTCGATCATGATTTCCTGGTCTCCGACCCGGTGTCCGTGCGCTACGCGTTCGATTGGGCGCAGGGACGTCAGGTGCGCGGCGGCCACATGAGCCGCGTCTATGCGGCCGAGACTCTGTTCAGCGCGACCGGGGGCGTCGCGGACCATCGCGTCGCGATCCCGGCGTCGGAAATGCCGGGTCTGGCTGCCGAAGTCGCCGCTGCCCTCCTGGCGGCCGGTGCTTCCGGAAACGCGCTCACCGCGCTCGCGGGCACGATCCAGGCGGCGGGCCGGGAAGGCAAGCACGCGGCGTTCGCGAAGAGGGCCGCGGCGGACCTGATGCAGCACCGGGGACGGTGCCTGGTGACGGCGGGTTCGCGGCAGCCGGTCGCGGTCCATCTGCTCGCGCTCGCGATGAACGAGGCGCTG
>JAGQHR010000306.1 GCA_020431745.1 Candidatus Eiseniibacteriota bacterium | reverse complement strand
CCGCTCGCGCACGAGGCGCTCGGCACCGCCCCGGAAGGCGTGTTGCGGCTCAGCTTCGGACCGACCAGCTCGGAAGCAGACGCCGGACACGTCCTCGACGTTCTGCGGACCGCGCAGTAGCCCCGATCGTTGACCCCCGCCCGAGACCGCTCCTATGATCCGCCGCATGAAGTTCGAACCGCCCGAGACCTTCAACATGGCCGACTTCTTCCTCGATGCACGCATCCGGGAAGGCCACGGCGACCACACGGCGCTCATCGTCGGCGAACGCACCTATCGGTACCGCGACGTCCAGGAGATGGCGCATCGGTACGGGAACCTCCTTCTCGAAGCCGGCGTGCAACCGGAACAGCGCGTGGTCATCGCGCTTCCCGACGGGCCGGAGTTCGTGGCGGCCCTCTTCGGCATCCTCAAGATCGGCGCGGTCGTGGTGATGCTCAATCCCGACCTCAAACCGGACCTGCTGGCGTATTTCTTCGAGTACACGCGTGCCAAGGCGGCCTTCATCCACTCGGAGTGTCGCAGCAGCTTCGCCGAAGCCGCCGAAGGCGGACGTTTCCTCGATCATCTGTTCGTGATCGATACCGCGGAGTTCCGCACCGCGATCTCCTCGATGTCCCCTCAGCTGGAGAACTTTCCGAGCCATCGCGATGACGCCTCGATCTGGCTGTTTTCCGGGGGCACGACCGGAAAACCCAAGGCGGTCGTCCAGACCCATCGGGCTTTTCCCAATACCACGCTGTGCTACGCCCACGGTGCTCTGGGGATGACCGCCTCGGATATCACACTTTCGGTTCCGAAGCTGTTCTTCGGCTACGCCACGGGCTGCAATCTGCTCTTTCCCTTCTCAGTAGGTGGGACCTCCATCCTGTTTCCCGAGCGGTGCACGGCCGAGACGATCTTCGAGCTGATCCGCCGGCATCGCCCCACGATCCTGGTGAACGTGCCGACGATGGTGAAAAAGCTGCTCGATCACCCGGATGCCGGGACGCAGGACCTGGGATGTCTCCGGCTGGCGACGTCGGCCGGCGAGGCTCTCCCGGTCGAGCTCCACCGTCGCTGGGACGAGACCTTCGGCGTGGATCTGCTCGATGGGTTGGGCACCGCCGAAATGTGGCACATCTTCCTGACCAACATCCCGGGAGACGTGCGCCCGGGCACACTCGGGTGCGTCGTTCCGGGATTCGAAGTCCGGGTCTGCGACGACGACGGCCATCCCGTTCCCCGAGGTGAGACCGGATGGTTGTGGGTTCGCGGAGGCTCGCGCGCGATCGCCTACTGGCAGCATCAGGAGAAGACGGAGGCCAACTTCCGCGGCGAGTGGTATGTCTCCGGAGACATGATCCGCGAGGAGGAAGACGGCGTCTTCACCTACTGCGGACGGGCCGACGACATGCTCAAGGTCTCGGGCAAGTGGCTGGCCATCCGCGAGGTCGAGGAGTGTTTGGAGCGACACGAGGCCGTCCGGGAAGCAGCGGTCGTGGGCGTTCCCGACGAGCACGGTTTGACCAAACCGCACGCGTTCGTGGTCGCGGACGACCCGACGCCCGCGCTGGCTGCCGCGTTGCAGGAGTTCGTGAAAGAACGCCTGGAGGCGTACAAGTATCCGCGGTCGATCCAGTTTCTGGATGACCTGCCCCGGACGCACCTCGGCAAGGTCGATCGGGGCAAGCTTCGGCGCACCGAGGACGACGCATCCCATGCGCACGGTGCGGACTGAGGGGCGGTCGTCATGGGCTCCGATCCGTTGACGCGGTCGTACAAACCGTTCTTCCGGCACTTCCTGGACGCCGACCCGGACCGTCTGCATTTCGCCGCCCACAGCCACCACTACTGGCCCGACGTTTCGTTCCAAGCACAACAGCAAGCCTGGCTCGACGCGGCCCGGCTCGCCGACGGGAAGTGGGAGACGATCTTCGAAGAGGTGCTCCCGCGCGCCCGAGGTCACATCGCCCGGATCCTCGGGCTCGCAGATCCCACTACGATCGCCTTCGCCGTCAACACCCACGAGCTCGTGACCCGGATCTTTTCATGCTTCCCGGACTCCCGGCAGGTGCGCGTGCTCACGACCGGCAGCGAGTTCCACAGCTTCAGTCGCCAGAGCCGTCGTTGGGAGGAGTCGGGACGCATCGATTGCACCCGCATCGAGACCGCTCCCTTCGAAACCTTCGAAGCCCGCTTCCTCGAAGCGGCGCGCTCCGGCCGCTTCGATCTGGTCTATCTGAGCCAGGTGTTCTTCGACTCCGGCTTCGTGTGCCAACGGCTGGAAGAGCTGGCCCGAGCGACGCCCGACGCGACCTGGATCGTGATCGACGGTTATCACGGCTTCATGGCGCTTCCCACGGACCTGCACGGGATCGAATCCAGGTGCTTCTATCTGGCGGGCGGTTACAAGTACGCGATGAGCGGCGAGGGGATCTGTTTCCTCCACTGTCCTCCGGCATATGGAGACCGTCCGAGCAACACCGGCTGGGTCGCGAGCTTCGGCGCCTTGGAAAAGGGCATTGGTCCGGATGACGTCCCGTATGCCACCGACGGCTTTCGCTTCTTCGGCGCGACCTTCGACCCTTCCGGCGCGTACCGCTTCGGTGCCGTGATGGATCTGTTGGTGCGCGAAGGAGTCACCGTCGACGCGATCCACGGCAAGGTCGAAGGTTTGCAGCGGCGGTTCCTCGATCGACTGCCCACCGGTATCGACGGGCTCTCGCCGGCGTGCCTGATTCCGGCCATCAACAGTCCGGGACCACGGGGGCACTTCCTCACGTTCGAGAGCGAGCACGCGGAAGAGGTCTACCGGCGCTTCCGGCGAGTCGGTGTGGTGACGGACTACCGCGGCGACCGCCTGCGGCTCGGTTTCGCGCTCTATCACGACGAGTCGGACGTGGACGAGCTCTGCCGCCGCATCGATCGCATAGCGTCCGGTACCCGCTAGCGCCGGTAGGCGGGACGACCGGCGGTCGATGACCTACGACAAGCGGCTTTCCTCGAACGTGTAGAACTCCGGCTGCGTGAGCGGAGGCAGGTACTTCCGTGAGAGAAGGATCGTGCGCGCCTGCCACAGCTCGGGGAAGATCCGACCCTTGTTGCGTTGTTCCAGGAATCCCGCACCCGCGGTACCACCGGTGCCGATGCGTTGGCCGATGATCCGCTCGACCATGCGGACGTGACGCGTCCGCCAAAGCAACAACCGCTCTTCCAGCACCACGACGGTGTCGAGTAGCAGCCGCGGCCAAGCGAGCAGCGGCAGGTCACGATAGGACTCGATGAAGAGGATCCCCGCCCGAACCAGCTTGGTGCGGGCGCGCGCCTCCTCGGGTTGGTCCTCCGCGTTCAGGAAGTTCGCCACCTGGGAGACGCCCTCGGCCAGGCGCGCCTCCAGCTTCCCCGGCTCGGCCCCGGTCATGATCGTCGTCAGCGTCTCCCGGAGCGAACGCTCGTAGCCGGAGAGATAGGATTGCAGGAACCGCTCGGCGATCTCCACGCGGGCCCCGTGGCCGACCGGATCGATGGGCGTGCGCACCAGCCACTCGTGCAGCGCCATCCGCAGCGAGACCTCGGCCCGCGCGGCCGCCACCGCCCCCCAAACGTGGCGTCCCGACGACGTCTGATCCGTCATCTTCTGCAAACCGGCCAGAATCGACTCGCCGTAGTCCGGGTTCGTCGACTCGATGCCGAGCAGGATCTCGAGGATCCGGTACTGATACGACTGCAGACCGCTCGCCGGCACCAACTTGTCCCGGAACGAGATGAAGTCCTGCGGATCGAGCGTCTCCATGACGTCGAATTGCGAGATCGTGTGATTGAGGATCGTGTTGATGCGCCCGAGGTGATGGACGACGAAGGGGATCTTCTCTTCCGGAACCTGCGGCGATGCCAGTTCCCGGCTCGCGAGGCGCAGCTCGTGGATGACGAGCTTGAACCACAGCTCGAACACCTGATGCACCATGATGAAGTGAATCTCGTCCTGGGCGAGCTCGGACTCGTCGCGATCGATCCCGTGCTGGAGGTCGAGCAACTGAGGCAGGTGAAGATAGTCCCAGTAACTGGTCGGTTCTTCTCGCACGGCGTCCTCCTTCTCACACCTTCCTCGCCCGTACCGACCGGATGTGCGGCATCCCCCGGCACGGCCCGGCGAGGATACCGAGATCGTTCGCATCGACGCCACCAGAGCTTCGCGGGCCGACTTGACCGCTGATGCTCGTCCCCCGATGCTGGATGGCGGGTCGACCGAAGCGGCGGCGCAGACAGGCGTCCACCTGGAGCGGCGAGAGAATCAGGAGGCACCGTGGTCGAAAGTGACGATTCCACCCGCGGACGTTGGCAGCAGGATCTCGAGGAGGTCGCCCGAACCATCTCGGAGCTCTGGAACGGGTTGACCGAGGAGCAGCGTCGCTGGAAGGCGAACCCCAAGTCCTGGAGCGTCGCCGAGTGCATCGAACACCTCCGGACGACCAACGCAGCCTACCGTCCCCGCCTCGAGCGCGCGCTCGCCGATGCCCGCGAGACCGGCCGGACCGCGAGCAAGCCGTACGCCCCGGGTCGGATCGCGCGCTGGTTCCACGCTCAGATCGATCCCGCCCGGAGCAAGCGGGCACTCCCCGCACCGAAAGTCTTCCAGCCGAGTCGGGATGCGACAGACCCTGCCGTCCTTTCCGGATTCCACGAGGAGCAGGATGCGCTGCTGCGTCTCCTCCGGGACTGTGCCGGCCTCGACTTGAACCGGGCTCGGCTCTCTTCCCCCGCTACCGGGCTCCTTCGCCTGTCGGTGGGCGAAGCGTTCGAGACCCTGATTCTGCACGAGCAGCGGCACCTGCGACAGGCCCGACGCGTACTCGAGAGCCCCGGCTTCCCATCCTGATCGCCCGCTCCGCTCGCTTCGGAAGCACCGGAGACATCGCCGTTCCGGAGCTCACGCATCGAGCGCCCGAGCCGGGTCCGCCGAAGCACACACGCGGAGATTTACGAAGGAACGACTCTCTGATAGAGTGCCTCGAAGTCGCGTTTGTCATCAAGTAGGAAAGCCGATAACTTCCCGCCCCGTTGCTGGTGCGTTCCACGCGCTCGTGGTAGTTCTATGTGACTCCCCT
>JAGQHR010000305.1 GCA_020431745.1 Candidatus Eiseniibacteriota bacterium | reverse complement strand
GTCTCGTTCTTGGACCGGAGCGACTTGAAGTCGCGGCTCCACGCCTCGGGAACCTTGACGTATTCCTTGTAGCGTCACAGCCGGTCGCCCTGGATGCCGATCTCGTAGCGATAGCTGCCGTCCGCGACGCGGATCGAGGGATCCTTCCACACGAAGACGTGGTCGGTGCGTGCCTTGCGATCCTGGGTCTGCGCATCGAGCAGCTCCAGACGCGCGGGATCGAATCCCAGGAGCGCGGTCGCGAGCGACTCCGCCACGGCCTGGGCTCGTTCCCGCGAGAGATGGGCGCCCGGTGCGTCCTCGTCGATCTCGTGCTCGAAACGGGCGACCTTACCCGTGGTCGCCACCTCGACGAGGAACGTCTCCTTCTGCAGCGGACGGAACCACCGGTGTCCCCAGCGCCACATCCGCACCGGACCCGTGACGAGCCGGCCGGTCTCCTCCAGTCCCACCTCGCGCTCCAGGAAGACCCGGGCGTCGTCGTCGTAGACGAAGCGGCTGGCGTGGTGCCATCCGGAAAGATCGTGCGATCCCTCCCCCATGGCGTCGGCCGAGTGCACGCCGGCCCGATCGAGGAACCGGAGCGCGACGGATTCGGACTGCTTGCGGTCGAGATCGAAGCGGATCGAGGCTTCGGGATTCGCCTTCGGGAAGAGATAGACGCCCAACGACAGTGAGACCGCCGCGACGACGACACAGACCGCCAGGAAGACGCGGTCGCGCGGCCTGAGGTGTCGCTCGCCGTCCATGGGCTAGCGCGCCTCTCCGAACAGCTCCCGCTCGGTCAGCTCGCAGATGATGTGCCCGGCGAGGATGTGTCCTTCCTGGATCCGGGGCGTCTCGTCGGAATCGATCGGCAGCCAGTGATTCACCAGGGACCGGACCTTGCCGCCCCCCCGGCCGGTGAATCCGACCGTGCGGAGACCCAGCGAGCGCGCCGCCTCCAACGCGAGGACGACGTTCTTGGAGTTGCCGCTGGTGGAGAGCCCGACCGCGACGTCACCCGCACGGGCCGCGCCTTCCAGCTGCCGCGCGAAGACGACGTCGAAGGAGTAGTCGTTGCCGATCGCCGTCAGCGAGGAGGTATTGACGGTCAGCGAAACCGCCGCCACCGGTTTGCGCTCGAGATAGAAGCGCCCGGCCAGCTCGCAGACCATGTGCTGCGCGTCGGCGGCCGAGCCTCCGTTGCCGAAGAAGATGACCTGGTGTCCGGCCCGGATCGCCTCGGTCCAGCAGGCGGCGATGTCCTGCATCGATTGGGCCTGCTCCAGAAGCGAGGTCTTGACGCGGATCGACTCCTGGATGCGGGCGCGGATCTCCTCGGTCGTGATCATGCCTTTCCTTCCCTGCGGATCGCCGCGGGCGACCCTCCCCGGATTCGGCCACGCGGGGGCCTACGGGGCGTTCCCTTATCTGGTTTCGGCCGGTTCGGTCGCCAGCAACATCCTCTCGACCGCTTCTGCCATCCGATCCCAGGAATACTTGGTCCGTTCCTCGGCGATCCCCTGGACCAGCCGGTCCTCCCAACCTTCGTCATAGAAGCGGATCACGGTGCGGGCGAGGGCAGCACGGTCCTGGGGCGGACAGACGAGGCCCGTGCGCTCGTGCACGACGACCTCCGCCAGTCCGCCGACGTCGGTGCAGATTACCGGCCGTTCCAGCTGATACGCAATCGGCACGATGCCGCTCTGGGTCGCGCTCCGGTACGGCAGGACCACCACGTCCGCGGCCGAGAACGCGAGCCCGACCCGTTCGTTGGGGACATAGCCGTCCTCCAGGACCACCGCCTCCGACAGGCCGAGATCGCGGATGAGGGTTTGCGTGCGGTCCTTTCCCGAGTAGAACTCCCCCAGCACGAGAAGGCGGGCCGGCACCCGCCGTCGGATCTCCGGCAGCGCCTCCAGCAGCAGGTCGAGCCCTTTGTAGTCGCGGACGAAACCGAAAAAGAGTAGGAGCGGCTCCAGCGGATCCAGCCCGAGCCGGCGACGGGCCTCCCTCTTGTCGATCCGCTCCCCGAACAGATCGTAGACGGGATGCGGGACCAGTTCGGAGCGGGCCCCGGGACGGAGGCGTTCGAGATCGTCCCGCACCGAACGGGACATCGCGAGGAATCCGTCGACCGGCCCGAGGAAGTATCGGATCAGCGTCAGGTCGAAGGGCCGCCGTTCGTGCGGAATCACGTTGTCGAGAATCGAGACGACGCGGGTGTCGCCGCGCTTCTTCACGCGGCGGGCGATGGTCCCGAAGGCGGGCGCGAAGAACGGCATCCAGAACTTGAAGAGAAGACCCTGCGGCCGTCGTCGCGCGATGTGACGGGCCGCCCGTTCCCAGCTCCAGGGACCGATCGAATCGACCAGCGCGGTCGCGGGGAACGGATGGACCTCCTCGCTCTCGTCGTACTGGCTCTTGCCGGGAAAGAGCAGCCCCGGATACTGCCGGGTGAACGAGATCAGCTCGACGTCGTGGCCCCGGTCGCGGAGCGCGAAGCAGAGGGCCGCATTGAACTGGGCCAGTCCCCCGCGCATCGGGTGGGCGGTGCCGACGAAGGTGATGCGGAGGGAGGAGGGAGCGCGGCCGCTCATCCCCGGGCGATCCAGGTCTGGAGCCCGCGCCCCTCGAACGCGAAGGGCACGACCTCCCCGCCCAACGCTTCCAGCGCGCGGGCGACCTTGTGCTTGGCCTCGAACGGAGCCTGGACCAGGAGATATCCCCCACCCCCCGCTCCCAGGATCTTTCCGCCGATCGCACCTTCCGCGCGCGCCGCCTGGTACAGCTCGTCGATCTGGGGCGTCGAGATCGCCGCGTCCAGATTGCGTTTGTGCTGCCATGCCTGGTGCAGCATCTCCCCGAACTCCGAGATTCGATCGCGGAGCAGGAGCCCCTTCATGTGGATCGCGATCCGCTTCATCTCATCGAGCGCCGAGACCACCGCGTCCTTGCCCTCACGATAGCTCCGCGTCTGGTTCTCGACGATGTGCGCCGAGAGGCGGGTCCGTCCCGTGTAGCAGAGCAGCAAGGAGTACTCCAGCTCGCACAGCGTGTCGCGTCGCAATCGGAGTGGATTGACGACGGTGTGATCCGCCAGGAACTCCATGAAATTGAAGCCGCCGAACGTGGCCGCGTATTGATCCTGGCGACCGCCGGCCAGACGCAGCTCCTGCCGCTCGATCCGGTAGGTCCGTTCGGCGATCTCGTACGGAGTGAGCGGGTGCCGCAGCCACTCCGCGATCACGCCGACGAGCGTCGTGACCATGGTCGAGGAGGAGCCCAACCCCGATCCCGGAGGCGCATCCGAGTGGAGGAAGATGTCGCAGCCGGACGGAAAGGGATCGGCCCCCTCCCGGAACTGGAAGTGGTTGACCACACCCTTGATCAGGTCCAGCTCGTCCCCCAGCTCGATCGGGCGGCCCAAGGGATACTCCCGGGTGAGGTCGAAGTCGAGCGAAGTGACCCGGAGCATCCCCGTCTCGGTGGGACGGAGCGACGCATAGGCGTACTTGTCGATCGTGGCGGAGAGGACGACCCCGCCCTTCTCTTCGGGATAGGGCGAGACATCGGTGCCGCCGCCGCAGAAGCTGATTCTCAGAGGCGCCTTGGCGCGAAAGATGGGATCGATCATTCCTTCCTCGTCTCGCGTTCGTCGGTCTCGAAGTATCGAGGGGCGGCGGCGACGGGTCAACGTGACGCGTCGTCGAAACGGGAGCGGATCCGGCGGAACTCCTGCTGGGCCGCGCGGAGACGATCCGGAGTCCCGATGTCGCGGAAGAAGCACCGCGAGCGAAGGGCGTACAGCCTCGAGTCGCGGACCAGCTCGGGCAGCAGCTTTCGCTCGAGGCTGGACGGCCCGTCGGGCAGCCTCTCCAGCGCCCCGCGCCCCGCCAGGTAGACGCCCCCGTTGATCCAGCCCGGCCCGGTGATCCCCTTTTCGAGGAAGCTCGTCACCGAATGGGTCCGCCGCCGGAGGATGGCCGCGTCGGTCGCCTCCTCCTCCTCGCCTTCCAGAGCTGCCGCGCCCAACGCGAGGCCGCCGTAGTCGGAGCGGTCGTCCTGCCAAACCGCGAGCAGCGTCAGACCGTCGGCCGTCTTCTCGCCCAGCTCGGCATGCGCGATCCAGAGGTCGGGATAGATCGATTCGGCATAGGAATCCGCATTGAGAATCAGGTTGTAGTCCCCGAAGCAACCTCTTGCCAGGGATAGCGCTCCGCCGGTCCCCATCGGCTCCGGCTCGCGGTGCACGCAGAGCGTCAGAGGTCGCAGGATCTCGGGCACGAGAGGATTCGAGGGAGAAGTTCGCATCGCCGGATCCGCTTCGGACGTGGACCCACCGGCCACAACTTCGTCCGCGGGCCCACGGGCCGGATCCGTCTGACGTGTAGCTCCAGGGGGGAGATCCGCTTCGAACGGAGGTTCGTTCGCGGGAGCCGCCGGCGGCGACGTGCCCGCCCCCGCCTCCGGCGCCGGATCCAGTCCGAGCGTCGTCAGCACCCGCTCGGCCCCGTGACCGACCAGCAGATGGATTTCGCGGAAGCCCTGGATGCCCAACAGACGGAGGAGGTAGAGGACGAAGGGAACCCCGGCGACCGGGATGACCGCCTTGGGCCGTGCGTCCACCCTGCGCAGGCGCGTCCCGAGTCCGCCACACAACAGGAAGACCGGGACCGACTCCGCCGCGAACCGTCTGGCGCCCGGGCTCACCACAGATCTGCCGGGATCGACTCGAGTCCGCGAGCAACGGCCATCGGATCGGCGTTCCCTCCGCTGAGGATGACTCCGACCCGACGGCCCGCGACCGGGATCGCCCCTTGAAGCAGAGCGGCAAGCCCCACCGCTGCACTCGGTTCGATGAAAAGCTTCAGGCGAATCCACAACCAACGCACGGCCTGAAGGATGTCGGCGTCGTCGACCGTCGCAACCCCGGCGACGTGCTCGCGGAGCACCCGGAAGTTGCGCTCCCCCAGGAACCGGGTCCGCAGACCGTCCGCGATCGTGTCGGGCGGATGATCCAGCACGACGACGCTCCCCTGCTGCAGGGAGCGGGCCCCGTCGTCTCCGGCGCGCGGCTCGACACCCCAGACCTCGGGCGAGCTGCC
>JAGQHR010000304.1 GCA_020431745.1 Candidatus Eiseniibacteriota bacterium | reverse complement strand
GACGCGTCGGGTTGAGCGCCACGTCCGTGAGCTCGAGCGCGCTGCCCGAGACCAAGGTCGCCGCCACCGCAAAGAAGGCCGCCGCGGACGGATCGGCGGGAACGGACCACGAGCGGGCCCGGAGGGACGCCCCTCCGTGGAGCGCGACGAAACGGGGACGGTGCTCGACTGCAGCTCCGAGATACGCGAGCAGGCGCTCGGTGTGATCCCGCGAGCTAGCCGGTTCCTCGAACCGGATCGTCCCGCTGTTCACCCAGAGACCAGCCAGAAGCACCGCCGACTTGACTTGGGCGCTCGCGGCCTCGGACTTCCAGTCGATCGCGTGCAGCGCACCGCCCGTGATCGCGAGCGGTGCCTGCCCTCCGGTGCGGCAGGAGATCCGCGCCCCCATCGCTTCGAGCGGATCGGTGATGCGGCGCATCGGTCGCCGGCGCAGCGACGCGTCCCCGGTGAGGACCGAGAGCCCGGCGACCCCGGACGCGACGCCGGCGAGCAGACGCATTCCGGTGCCGGAGTTCTCCAGATCGAGAACGTCCGGTGGCTCGTGCAACCGGGATTTCCCCCCGTCGAGAACCCAGGCATCCTCTTCGATCTCGACTCCCACTCCCAACCGCTCGACGGCCCGCAAGGTCGCCCGGCAGTCTGCTCCGAAGTTCGGCCGAGCGAGCACGGTCCGTCCTTCGGCGCACGCTCCCAGCAGCACGCCCCGATGCGTCAACGACTTGTCGGACACCACGCGAACGCGGCCCTCCAGCGGACGAACGACCGCGCTCACGCGTCCTCCGCCGGATACGAGCCGAGCACACGCAGGGCGAGAGAGATCGCGCGCAGCTCACCCAAAGCCGCGAGCAACGCCGGCTCCTCACGATGGCCGTCCACCTCCAAGAGAAAGAGATGATCCCAAGAGCCCAGCTGCGTGGACTTGGGTTCGATCCAGGCGAGGTTGATCCGATGTCGGGCCAGGATCGAGGTCACCTCGTGCAAGGCCCCGGTCCGGTTCGCCAGGACGGCGAGCAGCGACGTGCGGTCGCGCCCGGTGGCCGGACTCTCGCGACGCGAGAGTATGAAGAAGCGTCGCTTCGACTCCGGGAAGTCCTCCAGCCCCTGTTCCAGCGCCACCCAGCCCTCCAACCACTCGACGATCGGATGGGCGAGAACCGTTCCGCCGTCCGCACGGGCACGCACCAGAGCTTCGTCGAGCGTGGGAGTGACCTGGACGATCGGGCGTGGCTGCCGGTCGGCGATCCAGCGGGACGCTTGGACCAGGATGGAGGGTGGCGCGAAGATACGCGCGCCGTCACTCTCGGAGGTCGGACCGTAGAGACCGAGCCGGGGACGCACCGTGATCGCGCCGAAGATCTGCGCCGAGGTGTGCAGGAAGGGATCGAAGCGATCGAGGCTCGCCTCCAACGACTGCCCCTCGAGCGAGACCACCGCGTAGGCGCAGGTGCCCTCGTCCAAGCGGGCGAAGAGATCGTCCTCGCGCGTCGCCATCTGGAAGGTGGCGGAGCCCCCGAACCGCATCCAGGCCGCCTGGTGGGACAGGCTGCCGCGCGTGCCGTGCACCAGGATCGTCTCGGCGGCCTGTTCGGTCCGCGCGACGGAGATGATCTCCCGGTAGACCGCCCGCAGCTTGCTGGCCGGATAGCGCCCGGCCGCCTGTTCCAAGATCCGATCGAGGACGATCCGCTCGCGCTCGGGATCGTAGAACGAGAGGCCGCTCCGCTCCTTGGCCCGTCCGATCGACATCGCGAGATGGAGTCGTTCGACCAGGAGGTCGACGAGGCCGCGGTCCACGGCATCGATCCGGCCCCGAAGATCGTCCAGCTCAGCCATCACCCCGCCTCAGAGCGACAGTCCGGTGACGGCGGCGAGCTGCTCGACTTCCCGTCCCGTGAGCGGCCGGAGCGCACCCGGGGCGAGCTCGCCCAGCTCGAGGCCCGCGTAGGACACCCGGCGCAACGCGTTCACCTTGATCTCGAAGTGGCGGAAGATGCGCCGCACCTCCCGATTCTTGCCTTCCCTCAGCGTGATCCGGACGCGCGCGACGGACCCGCGCCGGCCCAAGACCTTCACGTGCGCCGGTCCCGAGCGCTCACCCCGGCCGAGAGGAACCCCGTGCTCGATTTCCTCGAGCATCGGGCTCGTCGGCGCGGGAGTCACCCAGACCAGGTAGGTGCGCGGCTGCCGATACTTCGGATGGAGCAGGCGCTGGGTCAGCTCGCCGTTGTTCGTGAGCAGGAGCAGACCCTCGCTGGCGCGATCGAGGCGACCGACCGGCACCACCCGCCCCCGCAGGCTTCCGATGAGATCGTCGACGGTACGGCGGCCCAGCTCGTCGGCGCGTGTCGTCACGAACCCGGCCGGCTTGTGGAGGACGTAGTAGAGCCACCGGCGGGGAAGCCGGATGCGCTCCCCGTCCAGCCGGACCTCGTCGTGCCCCGGATCCACCATACGGCTCAAGTCGACGCAGATCTCGCCGTTGACCTCGACCCGCCCCTCGACGATCAGGGGATCACACCCGCGCCGGGATCCGACCCCCGCCGCGGCGAGGAACCGGTTGAGGCGCATGCGCCCGTCGGCGCGCTCAGTGCGGCGTGCCGTTGCCTTCCGTGACGGCGAACTCACCGGCGGCTTCGTCGAGCGAGACCGCGCCGCCGAGCTGGAGGAAGTGCGCGGGGCGCCCCCCGTTCGCTCCGTCGTCGCGGGCCGGTTCTCCTTCCGTCGGTTCGCTCCCGTTCGACTCGTAGGACGCGCGGGGCGAGTCCGGCTCTGCGAGCTCGGTCCCTGCCTCTTCTGTGGACTGCGCTTCGATCTCGCTGGCAACGCTGTCTTCCTTCACCGATTCCGACTCGCTGGTGTGATCTTCTTCGGAAGATCCCTCGTCTGGACGGGACGATCCTAAAGCATCGCTCTCGGCGGCAGCCAGCGGCGAAGCACCGTCCTCCCCCTCTTCGTCCAGGCCTTCGAGCAACCCGCTCGCTTCCAGGGCCTCCCGGATTTCCGGATCCTCCAGCGGATCGACGTCGGTCAGCGCCTGCAGCTCGTCCAGGTCCGGAAGATCTCCCATCCCCCGCAGGCCGAAGTAGGTCAGGAACTCGGGCGTCGTCCCGTAGAGGAGCGGGCGACCGAGGCCTTCGCTGCGGCCCTTGACCGTGATGAGCTCCCGCGTCAGGAGGGTGTGGATGACCTGACCGCAATCCACCCCGCGCAGATCCTCGATCTCGCCGCGGGTGATCGGCTGCCGGTACGCGATGGTGGCGAGCGTCTCCAATGCAGCCCGCGACAGCCGGGCCCGACGACGGCCGACGAGGAATCGCTCGACGTACGTCGAAAGCTGTGGACGTGTCGTGAGCTGGAATCCGTCGGCCAGTTCCTGGATTCCGACGCCGCTGTCCGCAGATTGATAGCGGGCCGACAGCTCGGTCAAGGCTGCTGCGAGCGATTCCTGATCCGCTTCCGGGACCGCTTCCGCGAGCGCTTTGGTCGAGACCGGCCGATCGCTCGCGAACAGGATCGCCTCGACGATCGCAATCAGGCTCGGCAGGTTTGCATTCCGTTTCCGGCGGGATCCGGATTCATGCTCCGTCATGGGACGCCTCCTCTTCCTTGAGCTCATCCTCGAGCGGATCTTCCCGTCGCGGCGTACAGTGCATCAGCCAGATCTCCGCGAAGGTCTGGAACTGTCGCACCGACACCCCCTGCAGCTTCGCGAGCTCGAGCACCGCGAGGAAGGTCACCACCACCTCGAGGGTCGAGTTCTCCCGGCGCAGCAGGCGCGAGAAGCGGAGCGCGTCGCCCTCTCCATTGGGCAGACGCTCGAGCTCCACCGATCCGCCGAGACTGGATCGAATCCAGTCCATTTGATCCTCGAGGGCGATTTCCTCGAGCTGCACTTCGTGGCGAACGACTTCCTTTTGTTTGTTCACCACATCCTGAAAGTAGGTCACCAGGTCGATCAGGCGCGGCTCGCGCAAGGGAAGCTGATAGCCCGCCTCCAGTGACGCGGGCGCGCCCCGAACGAAGCGCTGCCCCTGATCATCCTCCTTCTGCCGAAGACGGAGGGCCACTTCCTTGAACCTCCGGTACTCGAGCAGCTTGGTGATGAGCCCCTCGCGTGTGAGCGGAGCCTCCTCGTCGTCCTCCTGAACGAACGACGGGCGGGGCAGGAGCATCTGGCTCTTGATCCTCATCAGCGACGCCGCCATCACGAGGAACTCTCCCGCGACCTCGATATTGAGGGCGCGCCAGGTTTCCAAGTACTCCAGGTATTGGCGGGTGATGCGCGAGATCGAGATCTCCCAGATCTCCTCGCGGTTCTGCTTGATGATCTCGAGCAGGAGATCGAGCGGCCCCTCGAAAGTCTCCAGTCGCACCGGATGTCCCCGATACGGCGTGCTTTCGGTGGTCTCGGCGACGCGGGGAGGGGCCAGCTCCAAGGACGTTCTCCTCTGACTTTCGACTCGACTCGATCGGGATCGCGCGACTGGGCGGGACATCCCCGCACTCGGATCGCAGCCGATCCTTCGACTGCCCGACCACTCCCCCGCCGCGGCCGGAACGCTTTTCGGCGCCGGCATCCCCACGGACGCGTGACACGGCAAGTTACTCGGAAGACATGGGTTTCGTCAACCCAGAGGACCTTTGACGACCCGAGAATCCCCGCGGGAAATCGCCGCCCGGACAGATCGCCTCGCACCGGTTCGACTCCGCCCGGCCTGCGCAGGCAACACCCCCGAGAGTACGGCGTGGCCCCCGCTTCAGACAACGGCGGAACGGCAGAACGCAGGAAGCCCCGGTGACTTCGAACCCGTAGGTCGCCGGCAAAACGCGTTCGGCGCGTCGCATCTCGTCTTCGTTGACAGAAAGCAGGGAGATCGGGGGGAAGGGCGCGGGAAAACGCCGTAAGGAGTGGCACAAAAAAGAGAACCGGGGACCCAGCCTCACGGCAGGTCCCCGGTTCGGGACTTACGTCAAGTCCGAGAAGCTTACGGGGCGCAGGACGCCGCGCTCGTGAACGGGGTACCGAAGATGATGACATCCTCGAGACCCGTGTTCGCGTTGTTGTCATAGTCGTGGCACTCGTTCGGCGCGTTGTCGAGGAACTCGCTCGAGAA
>JAGQHR010000303.1 GCA_020431745.1 Candidatus Eiseniibacteriota bacterium | reverse complement strand
GTCCCGCGGCCAGCTCCTCAAGAATGCGCTTGTAGGGTTCGTACACGGAGTCTCCTGCGGGAGCGGACAAGCGTCCTCGGGTCGTCTTCAAGAACCGGCGATGCCGGACGTCCCTCCCGTGAAGAGACTCTCCAGGTCGAGACGGATGGCCTGCGCCAGATCTTCGCTCGAGCGCTCCGCATCCAGGACGAGAAAGCGCCGGGGCTCGTCCTCTGCCTGTCGGAGGTAAGACTCGCGCACGCGACGATGAAAGGATAGCGGTTCCGATTCGAGTCGATCCAGCCGGCCTGCCGTCCGCTGCGCCGCGCGGGCCAGCCCGTGCTCGGGATCGAGATCCAGGAGATACACTCGTGACGGCAGGAGTCCGCCCGTCACCCACCGATAGAGCTCTCCGACTTGTTGCGTCCCCAATCCCCGGCCCCCTCCCTGATAGGCGACCGATGCCTCGCCGAAGCGATCTGCAACGACCAACCGCCCCGCCGCGAGGGCGGGGGCGATCACCTGCGCGACCAACTGCGCGCGGGCGGCCATGTAGGCGCAGAGCTCCGCCCAGGGAGCGATGGCGGGACCGTGCTGATCGAGGAGGAGGTTCCTCATACGCTCCCCCAACTCCGTGCCGCCGGGTTCCCGCACCGCGACGACGTCGTGACCGCGCGCTTCGAGCCATCGGACGAGCGACGCCACCTGGGTCGACTTCCCCGAGCCTTCGACACCTTCGAACGCGACGAAGAATCCGCTACCCGACGCGCTCACGAGTCTTCTCGCCGTTCTGCGCGGGGACGGCTCCCCCGCGGGTCGTGGTGGCCCGGTGGATGTGGATCAGCCGTTGGAGGAACGTCACATGCGTGAGAAGCGCGAGCGCCCCGAGAATCCACGGTTCGCCCGGGTGGCCCCAGAGGGCGAGGACGAGCAGGAGCACCAACCGCTCCGGCCTCTCGAGGATTCCCACCTCGCACGGAATGCCCAGCCCCTCGGACCGAGCGCGGACGTAGGAGACCAGGAAGGAGCCGATCCCGGCCAGCAACGCGAGTCCCAGCATCCAGTCGGTCGCTCCTCGTTGGGCCAGACTGACGAGGATCGCGCCCAACACGAGCCCTTCTCCGTATCGATCGAGCGTGGAGTCGAAGGCGGCGCCGAACTTGGTTCCGCGTACGGAGTTGGCTCGCGCGACCGCACCGTCGAGAAGGTCGGAGAGTCCGCTCAAGAGGAGGAAGAGAAAGGCCATCCAGCGATCGCCCCGCACGAAGCCGTAGGCGGCGACGCCCGCGAAGAGCAAGCCGGTCGCCGTGACTAGATTGGCGGAGAATCCGACCCGCGCGAGCCCGCGCCCGACCGGATCCACGGCGCCACGCACGACGCGCTTCAGGGTCTGCTTCATGGGATCTCCTGATCCGTCGGGGACTCGTCCCGATCCCCGGCATCGCGCGCCTCAGAGCCCTGTTCGGCGCCCCCGGCGCGCTCCCGCTTGCGCTGCCGCCGCGAAAGCGGCGCGACGACGATCACCAGCTCTCCCCGTACCGGATCGGGAAGCATTTCCAGCAGCTCACCCGCCGTGCCGCGAAGGATCTCCTGATGGAGCTTGGTGAGCTCGCGTGCGATCGCCAATCTTCTTTCACCCAGAACCGGAGACATCTCCTCCAAGACGACGCGCAGCCGGTGCGGGGTCTCGAAGAAGACCACTGTTCTCGATTCGGCTTGGAGCGACTCCCAGAACGAAGCCCGACCGGACTTCGTCCTGGGACAATAACCAAGGAAGACGAACGGCTCCGGTGGAAAATCCGAGGCGACGAGCGCGGTGATCACCGCGCTGGGCCCCGGCAGCACCTCGACCGGGACTCCCGCACGACGGGCTTCCCGGGCAAGAAGAAACCCAGGATCGGAGATCCCGGGCATTCCCGCGTCGGTGATCAACGCCCCGCTCTCACCCCGCTCGAGCCGGGTCAACAGGCGAGGCACCTCCCGATGTTCGTTGTGTGCGTGGTGTGCGGTCGGTCGAACGGAGATTTCGTAGGCCTGGAGCAGGGTTCGGGCACGACGCGTGTCCTCGGCTGCAATCCACTCCACCTCCCGCAGCACCCGAAGGGCCCGCAGCGTGATGTCTTCGAGATTTCCCAGCGGAGTCGGAACGAGGTAGAGCGTGCCCGCACCCATCAGTCGGTGGTCGCGACCTTCTCCTTCAGCTCCTTCGAGACCTTGAAGACCGGCACGCGACGGGGCGGCACCGGCACCTGCTCGCCGGTACGCGGATTTCGCGCCATGCGGGCCTTCCGTTCCTTGACCTTGAAGGTCCCGAACCCGCGGATCTCGATGTGCTTGCCGGCAATCAGGGCCCGACAGACACCGTCGAGAAGCTCGTCTACCGTCTCGGCAACGTCTTTCTTGGTGAGACCGGTCCGCTGCGCAATCTCGTCGACCAGATCAGCTTTTGTCATCGAAACCTCCCTTGCGGTCACGAGGGCCGGGATTTTCCCTCTTGCCGAGGGAGGAATCGCCCCGCAGGACGGAAATAAAGCTGCCCCTATCACTTAGAGCAGCGGAAACCTAGCATCGGCTCGCGAGCCGTGTCAACACAAAATCGTTTGGCTCGAATCTAGTAACCAATTCCCGGAGAACGAGTTCTACCGATCCCGCGCCTCGTCGAGGCAGCGCGCGATGTTGAACAAGTCGAACTCCACCATCCGGAAGACGCAGCGATTCTCCTTTTGGTGCCAGAAGGCGCAGTAGACCAAATCCGTTTTCGATTCCGGATTCGCATAGACCTTGCCTTGCCGGCACTTCTGCCGCGAGATCGGGCAGTAGGGATGTTCCTGCTCCTGGTCGCTCATGGCACTCCTTTCCCTGAGGCGAACCGAAGGCCCCTCTTCCTGTCCTCATCGAGCACGCCGCCGGATGGTCACCGAATCGGGATCCGTGCCGACCGGAACGAGTCGCGCAAACTTCGGTCCGAGAACTGCCTGCACCGGCACTCGGACCGTCGAATCCGGGGCCGTACGGACGTGGATCCGCGCCGTCATGTCCCGGGACTGGACTCCTTCCATCCATGAAACAGGCCCTTCTACGATCACCCGCACGCTTTCGGGCTCCGCCCGCCAGGCGGACCCGAGCACCGGGGTCAGGAGCACACGGACCGGCCCGAAGGACCGCTGCTCCACTCGTTCGATCGGAACCTGCACGGTCACGGAGTCGACGGCGAGCCAGACCCCCTCGGGGTGGACGACCCGCACGCGCGCCTCCAAGGGATGAGATCGGCCAATCAGCGCAATTCCTTCGGTACGAAGTGAGTCCAGCGCCTCGACCCGGGTTTTGGGCCCCTCGACCCGGACTGTCTCCGGCTCCGCGGTGGCCCGCCCGGTCCTCATCGTGCCGGGATCCGGCCCGCCTCGAAAGCGGACCGACACCGGGACGGGTCGGGACACGAGCGGCTCGACCTGCAGCGAGAGCACGACCGGACGGACGATCGACTTGATCTGGGCGTCCGCCCCCGGAGGGAGCACGACGTCCTCCGTGGTGACCGGCCGTTGGAGCATCCCCGGACGCGCCTCTCCGAGGTCGATCTCGGCCCGCAGGGACTGGGTGTGGAGCTTCCACAGCTCTGTGCCGCGCGCCTCCACCCGCACCTGGATCCGCGACGGAACCGTGCCCTCGTAGGTCAACCCTTCGGGGAGCCCGACGACCTCGAGAGGCACGGAGAACACGCTCTCCCGATCTTCCGAAGACAGAACGTGGGCATAGATCGCCAGCGCGAGGATCAAGGACGCAAGCTTGATCCCCAGGTTGTGTGTCACGAACTTGCGAAGGGCTTGCAGCATCGACGCATCCTCGCGAAGGACTATACGCGGGCGGCGAATCGTTGCAAGTCCCAGGCAGGTTCAGAAGTTGCGGGTGAGGGAGAGCGTCAGCAGCCAGAGGGTGAAGTCGTCCGCACTCTCGTCGTGCCACTCGCGATCGAATTGGCCGAAGCCGGAAAACGCGCACGACCACGGCAACGGGACCTCGACCAGGAGGGTGGAGCTCATGAAACGGTAGTCGGTCCCGGACAGCGACAGGTCCAGACCCTCGAAGACCAGGTCCCCTCCGGACGACGTCCCGTGGTAGTCGCGCCGCCCCACTTCGCCCCGCAGATCGAACCAGAGCCCCGCGATGGCCTCGCGTGACGCGGTTACCACGCCGGCCAGCTCATCGTAGTCCGATCGGGACGCGACCTCGTTCTGGAGCACCTCGCCCCGGAGCCCGAACCCGCACCACAGCCTCGGACGGAGAGAGGGATCGGAACCCGAGCTTTCAGGGAGGTCGGCGAGCTTTTCCAGATCCAGCGCCAGCAGCACGCTGTCGGGAAGCTCCTCCCCGAGGTCTGACGGCCACGGATCGAGGGCCGGGGACCGAGGCTGAAGGTCGAAGGAAACCAGGCCTTCCAGGGAGGCGGTGTGGTGATCCTGAAAGACGCTCGAGGAGGTCGCGTACTGCAGGCTGCTCCAGTCGAAGCTCCAATCGGACCGGCTGCGAGCGGAGTGCGGCAGGGTCAGACGGCTCCGCACGTCGGCCTCGTGGAGCGTCGGCGTGAGGGAATCGGCCTCCAGGTAACGGCGGGTCTCCGTCCGGATCGAGACGTCGATCGTCCGCTCCCCCGGAAAGGCGTAGCGACCACTCACCTCCAGCCACGGCCGGTCGTTGGAGCTACTGCCGCGCTCCGCGCGCTTCGCCGCGAAGCCGGCCTCGACGGAGACGTCCCCGCGCCATCCCAGGTCACACTGGATCTCCGCGCGCGGTCGCAGGATGTGATAGTCGAAGAGACGCGCCAGGGAATCCGGCCCTGCCCGGGAGCACTGGTGATCGAAGCCGGCCCGGAGGGACAGCGGCCGCGGAAGGGAACGGATCCTCGCTCCGGTCCGGGCGACGTTCAGGATCCCGCCCCCGGGGTCATCGGAACCTCCCTGTGCGTGGAGCCGATCGCCGACCCAGAAGTGGACGGCGTCGGCCCGAATCCCCGTCTCCAAGTCGAGATCTCCGCGGGTGCGGTCGGGCGCCGTCCGGAGGCTGCCGTGCGAGTCGAAATAGGTTCGGCCGAAGCGCCCCAGTCGGGCGCGGACGAGGAGATTGGCGCGCGTGCTCTCTTCGCGGAAGCG
>JAGQHR010000302.1 GCA_020431745.1 Candidatus Eiseniibacteriota bacterium | reverse complement strand
CGGCGCGATCCGCATCCCCCGGTCGTGGCTCGCGACCCTGGCGGCGATCCGGGCCGACTCGCTCTTCCCGGTGCTGGAACAGGCCGACGTCGGCGCGCAGATCGAGCTCCAGAGCGTGCCGGCCGGCCCGATCCTCGCGCCGCTCCTGACGCCGCGGGCGAAGCAGGGGTCGCGGGCGACCTTCGCGGCGGAGCCGGTCGACCCCATGCTGGCGGTCATCCGGACGGAGCGACCGCAGCTGGAAGAGGGAACCACGCCGAGCGGAATGGCGGGGACCGTCGCCGTCACCGCGGAGCTCAGCGGGACGGGCGCCCATCCCGAGGTTTCGCTGCGCGGGATGGCCGACGATCTGCGGATCTACCAGGCCCACGCGGACTCGGTGGAGTTCGCGGCCGTCTATGTCGACTCGATGTTGTACCTGCAGCGGCTCGACTGGCGCGAGCACGGGCGGGGAGTGCACGCGTCGGGACGGGTGCCGATGCGGTTGCGCGCGAATCCCGCGAAGACGCGCCTGCGGCTGGAGCCGCTCTGGATCGAGGTCGAGATTCCCTCGGTCGACCTCTCGCTGGCCTCGCTCTTCACGGCGTTGATCGAGGATCCGTCGGGCAACCTCTACGGACGCGCGCGCCTCAAAGGAACCCCGCCCGATCTCTTCGTGGAAGGCGATCTCTCGGTCAACAACGGCGCGTTTCGGATCCCGCTGCGCGAGGAACGGCTGAGCAACGTGGAAGCCCGCCTGCATCTCGACTCGCTGGGCGTCCACATCGTGGAGGCCAACGGACGCTTCAACGACTCGGGGACGGCGCAGGCGACCGGATGGTATCGGGATCCATCGCGCTTCCAGCTCCAGGGGACGGTGCGAAACGGGTTGGTCCTCGAGAGCGGCAACTACAACTTCCTGGCCGATGCCGATCTGGAGGCGGCGCCGATCGCGGTGGGAGACAGCACGCGCCCGCGTCTTTCGGGATTGGTCAGCGTGCACGAGGGCGCCATCACGATGGACTTGGCCAAGCCCGGCCGGGAGAAGGTTCTCATCACACCCTGGTTGTTCGATCTCGATGTGGTGATTCCCGGAAACGTTCGGGTCATCCAGCCCACGTCGTCGGTCTACGTCGGGAGCGGGCGGCTGCAGGTGCACTACGACATGCCGTATTGGAGCCTGGGCGGCCGGGTGGACGTGACCTCGGGGCACATCCTCGTCTTCAACAAGAACCTGCGCATCACCGAAGGCACGGTGGAGTTTCTCGACACGGGCACCGGTCCCTATCCCGTTCTCGATATCAGCGCCGAGACCGAGATTCCCGATCCGGAGGGTCAGGGGCCGCCGGTTCGCATCGAGGTCAAGGTGCAGGGGTCGCCCGATCCGGACGAGGGGCTGGAGATCACCCTCTCGAGCCCCGATCCGCGGAACTACTCGCAAGCCGATCTCGTCGATCTGCTCACGGTCGGTCAGGTTCGGTCCGCGATCGAAACCGGCAGCGCGACGGAGCCGGCGCGGGGCTTCCTCACCGGACAGGTCCTGAACTCGCTCGAGCGGGAGCTCATCCGGGAGGCGCCCTGGCTGGACGTCGTCGAAGTGAGCGGAGGCACCGACGCGTCCGATCCGATCGTCATCTCCCTGCGCGCCGTCACGGAACCGCAGTGGAGCCTGCGCTACTCGCAGGAACTGGCGGCGACCTCGGGGCAGGAAGTGGCGCTCACCTACCGGATCAGCAACCTGTTCTTCCTGAACGCCGCGGCCGACCGCAAGCGGGGCGGCGAGACGACGAGCACGGCGAACGAAACGTATACGTTGGACTTTCGACTCCGTGTCGACTATTGAGTCCGGCCGCGCGGGAGCTCGCTCCGGTGGCAGGTCACGATCCGGACGCGATGCGGGCGAGCGCGTTGCTTTTCCCGAAGCGATCGAGTAGAAGAAAGGAGAGCGGGCGGGGACGGAACCTCGTCCGGTCCCCTGGGCCAGTCCGAAGCAGCCGGCAGAGCCGCTGCCGGCAACGTGCGCGCCCTCCGCGCAATCGAGAGCAGGCATGGAACCAGACCTCGAAAGACCGGTCGACGAGATCGCGCCTCCGCGGCAGGCGGCCGGAAGTGAGGACGGTGCGACGGTGCCGACACGGGAAGCCGACAGCGATCCGATTCTCGTCGGGCTCAATCCGGTGCAGCGGGAGGCGGTGCTGCATCCGGGGGGGCCGCTCCTGATCCTCGCCGGCGCGGGCAGCGGAAAGACGCGCGTGCTGACGCGGCGGGTCGCGCATCTGATCGAGCGTCGGCACGTGCGCCCCGATCGGATCCTCGCCGTCACCTTCACGAACAAGGCCGCGGACGAGATGCGATCCCGGGTCGAGTCGCTGGTCGGGATGAACGGGCGCGGGCTCTGGATCGGGACGTTTCACTCGATCTGTCTCCGCCTGCTGCGGCGTCATGCCGATCGCGTCGGATTCTCGTCCGCGATCACGGTGTTCGATCAGGACGATCAGCTCGCGCTGCTCCGGGAGGTGCTGAAGGAAGCGGGTTCGGATTCGGAAGCGCCCCGGGTGCGGGATTTGCAGTCGCTCATCTCGATGGCGAAGAACAAGCTGTGGAGCCCCGACGATCTCGCCGACCAGTGGCGGCACCCCGATCGGGGGCGGGGCGCCCAGCTCTATCGGGAGTACCAGTCCAAGCTGCGCGCGCAATCGGGAGTCGACTTCGATGACATCCTGGTCCTGGCGACCCGTCTCGTCGAGCAGGACGAACAGGTCGGCGCGCACTACGCGTCGCTCTTCGAGCACATCCTGGTCGACGAGTACCAGGACACCAACCACGTGCAGTACCGCTTCGTACGGCGGTTGGCGCAGACCCACCAGAACATCACGGTGGTGGGGGACGACGATCAGTCGATCTACGGTTGGCGCGGGGCGGACATCACCAACATCCTGGAGTTCGAACGGAGCTTTCCCAAAGCGCACGTCCTGCGGATGACGCAAAACTACCGGTCGACCCCCGCGATCCTCGAAGTCGCGAACGAGGTGGTGAAGCGCAATCGCAGCCGGTTGGAGAAGCGGCTCTGGACCGAGAATCCTCCCGGTGCCCCCGTCTGTCTGCGCGTCTCCCTCGACGAGGAGCAGGAGGCGCAAACGATCCTCCGGGCGATCCAGGAGCGCACCCAACGCGGGCAGATCCGCTTCGGCGACGTCACCATTCTCTACCGGATCCACGCGCAATCGCGTCCGTTCGAAGAAGCGTGTCTGACCATCGGCGTTCCCTACGTGATCGTCGGAGGGATCGCCTTCTACCAGCGGCGCGAGGTCAAGGACTTCCTGGCCTATCTGCGCTTGGGGGTCAATCCGCGCGATCGGGTGAGCTTCCGGCGGGCCATCGCTGCGCCGCGACGGGGGATCGGCGAGGTCAGCCTGGGGCGCATCGAGCAGGTCGCGGTGGCCCGACACCAGGGACACCTGGGTGAGGCCTGTGCCGGTCTCGGACCGAGCGACGGATTGCGTGGCCGGGCTCTCGAGCAGGCGATCGAGTTCGGACAGCTCGTGCTCGAGCTGGAGGCGCGCGCCCTGGAGGGGCCGGAGCCGTTGATCCGGCGTGTGCTCGAATCGACCGACTACACCGGCTGGTTGCGCGAGTCCGAGCCGGCCACCTGGGAGGAGCGGAGCGCGAACCTGACCGAGCTCGAGGAAGGTGCCGCCCGCTTCCAGAGCGCGGTCGGGGACGCGGGTCTCGCCGCCTACCTCGATCAGGTCGCGCTCTACACCAATCTTGACCGCGAGAAGATCGACGGGGATCGCATCACGCTGATGACGGTCCACAACGCGAAAGGATTGGAGTTCGACACCGTGTTCATCGCCGGTCTGGAGGAAGGTCTCTTTCCGCACGCCTCGTCCCTGGAGGATCCGTCGGAGATGGAGGAAGAGCGCCGCCTCTTCTACGTCGCGGCGACCCGGGCCATGAAGGAGCTGACTCTCTCGGCATCGCTGGAGCGCCGGCGCACCAATCGCTTCTTCGGCGGTGGCCTCTCGCGGTTCATCCGGGAGATTCCCGAGGGCATGCTGCAGGTGGATTCGCGGCACGGAGCGAGCGTGTCCGAGCTGGTCGAGCTGGCTCAGCGCTGGGGGACCGCGCCACCGGCCTGGAGCCCGGGCGGCAGCTGGCAGTCCCGCTCCGGCACCCGACCCGGGGGGGCCGGTTCGTCCGGATCAGACGACTCGTGGAGCGCGCCGGTGCCGGCGGCCGGCCGATCGTCCTCCATGGCGTCCGGCCGCGGGCCCGGCAGACAGGAAGAGCTTCCGGTGATCCAGCGCAGCACGAGCGCAGCGTCCCTCAAAGGCCGGCGGGTCCGACACGCGGTCTTCGGCGTGGGTAAGGTCGAGGATGAAGAAGGGTCTGGCCCGCAGGCACGGCTCACCATCAGTTTTCCCGGGGTCGGACGAAAGCGGATCCTCGCGCGCTTCGTCCAACCGGTCTGAGCCCGTCCATGCTGGACCCCAAGGCGCTGGAGCGGCTCTCCCGATTGGCCCGACTCGAGCTGCCGGCCAGCGAAGCGCAACCGCTGCGAACCGATCTGGAGCACATCCTCGAATACGTCGCCGTGTTGCAGAAGGAGGGAGCGGAGTCCCGTCGGACGGGCTCTCCCGCACGACGGGCGGTCGGCGCTCACTGGCGCCCGGACGAGCCCGCGCCCGGACTGTCGAACACGGATGCGCTGGCGCCCGCGCCCGAGGCTCGGGACGGCTACTTCGCGGTCCCGACCGTCGTCGTCTCCGAGTCGTTGCTCGATGCGGGAACGGCCGCTCCGGCGCGGGCGGCGCACGCGATCAAACCCGACGTCCCGGGTGAGGTCGCAGGCCCCTCGATGGTGGTCGGCCTCCTCGAAAACCATCTGGATGTCTCTCTATCCGCGGCCACACGTTCCAGCCCACCCCGCGCGGATGCAGCGATCGATGCGACCGATCTCCTGGCCCGAATTCGCGAAGGGGAGACCACGGCGCGGGCGGAAGTGGAACGCTGCCTGCGGCGTGCCGCCGCGTGGGAACCCACCCTGCATGCGCTCGTCGCGGTGGGCCCGGCGTCGGCGTTGCGGAAAGCCGATGAGATCGACCGCGCGCTGCGGCAGGGCGACGCGGTCGGACCGCTCGCGGGTCTGCCG